>JAEZEK010000236.1 GCA_023417735.1 Pseudomonadota bacterium
TCGACCAGGGCGGCTGCTTCGAGACGTCGCGGCCGACCACCCACGACGACCCGACCTACGTCGTCCACGACGTGATCCACTATTGCGTCGCCAACATGCCGGGCGCGGTCCCGCGCACGTCGGCGCAGGCGCTCAACAACGCCACCCTGCCCTTCGTGCTCGCCATCGCCGACAAGGGCTTTCGTCAGGCGCTCGCGGACGATCCGCACTTGCGCGCCGGCCTCAACGTCCATGCCGGCCGGATCACCCATCCGGCCGTGGCCGATGCGCTCGGCCTGCCTTGCGTCGCCCCGGAAGAGGCGCTCGCGCTGGCGCCGGCGTGACGTCCGGCGTCTTGCGGGCGCCCCGTTGCGGCTCGGTCGGCGGGAGCAACTACCCCCGTGAAGAATTTCCCCTGCCGGCCTATATGTCGGGCGATGACACCGCTCACCGCAGAAGCCGTCGCCCCGCACCGCCGTCGCGATCTCGCCGCGTTCCGGGGCAAAGAGGCCTGGGTCTTCGACCTCGACAATACGCTCTATCCGCGCAGGACGAACCTCTTCACGCAGGTCGACCAGCGCATTCGCGCCTTCGTGCAGAAGCTCCTCAACGTCGACGAGGCGGAGGCGCAGCGCATCCAGAAGAGCTTCTATCGGGATCACGGCACCACGCTGCGCGGCCTGATGCTCAATCACCAGGTCGATCCGGACGAGTTCCTCGAGTTCGTGCACGACATCGACCATTCTCCGGTGCAGCCGGATCCGGCGCTCGGCGCGGCGATCCTGCGCCTGCCCGGCAAGAAATACATCTTCACCAACGGCTCGCGCCGGCACGCCGAGAAGGTCGCCGCCCGGCTCGGCTTCCCCGAGCATTTCGAGGACATCTTCGACATCGCCGCCGCGAACCTGGTGCCGAAGCCGGAGCGCGAGACCTACGACCGGTTCATCGCCCGCTTCGGGGTGGCGCCCGAGCGCGCCGCGATGTTCGAGGATCTCGCCCGCAACCTGCTCGTGCCCAAGGCCGTCGGCATGACGACGGTGCTCGTCGTGCCGCCCGGCACGCGCGAGGTC
Organism: Pseudomonadota bacterium; assembly: GCA_023417735.1. Taxonomy (GTDB): domain Bacteria; phylum Pseudomonadota; class Alphaproteobacteria; order Rhizobiales; family Afifellaceae; genus Propylenella. Next base: position 1,050 of record JAEZEK010000236.1, read on the forward strand.
TTCCACGGCGAATGGGAGTACGAAGGCCGCGACGACGATCACGTCGATTTCGTCACCGACGACCTCGGCAAGTTCGTCACCGACATCGCCGACGCCATCGTGTCGTGACCGGAACCTGACCCAGCGCCCTAGCGCGGCACGCGCCTGTGCCGGATCGGCACGCCCCTGTTCGCCCTTGCACCCGGGCATGGGAGCGGCGATATAGGGGCCAGGGAGGTTGGCGGTGGACGTGCCACTCGCCAACCGGGTCAGGTCCGGAAGGAAGCAGCCCCAACGAGCCCGGCTCGGGTTGCCGTCCAGCCTCCCGCTATCGCCTTGCACGGGCCGCACATCGGTTGCGCAGACCGGCCCGGCGCCACCTCGATCCGCGCCGGAAGCGCCGGAGCCCCTGACCGCCCGAGCCCATGAGCGAGACCGCAGCCGGCAATTACCAGGTCCTCGCCCGCAAGTACCGCCCGGCGAGCTTCGACGATCTGATCGGCCAGGAGCCGATGGTCAGGACGCTCCGGAACGCGTTTTCCGCGCAGCGCATCGCCCATGCCTGGATGCTGACCGGCGTGCGCGGCGTCGGCAAGACCACCACCGCCCGCATCCTCGCCCGGGGCCTCAACTTCCAGGCCGAGGACGGCGCCGGCGGCCCGACCGTCGATCTCGCCGCGGAGGGCGTCCACTGCCGCGCCATCATGGAGGGGCGGCACCCCGACGTCATCGAGATGGACGCCGCCTCCCACACCGGCATCGACGACATCCGTGACATCATCGATTCCTCGCGCTACTCGCCGGTCTCCGCACGCTACAAGGTCTACATCGTCGACGAGGTCCACATGCTGTCCAAGGCGGCCTTCAACGGCCTCCTGAAGACGCTGGAGGAGCCGCCGGCGCACGTGAAGTTCGTCTTCGCGACGACCGAGATCCGGCGCGTGCCCGTGACCGTGCTGTCGCGCTGCCAGCGCTTCGATCTCCGCCGCATCGAGGCAGCCGTGCTGATCGAGCATCTCCGGCGCATCGCGGCGATGGAACGGATCGAGGCGGACGACGAGGCGCTCCGGCTCGTCGCCCGCGCGGCGGAAGGGTCGGTCCGCGACGCCCTGTCCATCCTCGACCAGGCGATCGCCCACGGCGCCGGCCGCGTCGACGCCGAGACGGTGCGCGCCATGCTCGGCCTCGCCGACCGCACCCGCACCATCGACCTGTTCGAGCACGTCATGCGCGGCGACACGCCGGCCGCGCTCGCCGAATTGGAGGCCCAGCACGCCGTCGGCGCCGACCCGCTCGTGGTCCTCGCCGACCTCGCCGAGTTCACCCATTACGTCACCCGCCTGAAGCTCGCGGGCGAGGCGGCCGCCCATGCCGCCGTTTCTGAGAGCGAGCGCGTGCGCGGCGCGGCCTTCGCGCAGACGCTCTCGATCCGCCAGCTTTCGCGCGCCTGGCAGTTGCTCCTGATGGGCATCCAGGAGGTCGGGCAGGCGCCGCGCCCGATGGCGGCGGCCGACATGGTGCTCGTACGCCTCTGCCACGCCGCCGACCTGCCGACGCCGGACGAGGCGCTG
>JAEZEK010000494.1 GCA_023417735.1 Pseudomonadota bacterium
AGCAGGTTGAGGTTGAAGGCGGCGGTGACGCCCGCCGCATCGTCATAGGCGGCCTCGAGCACCGGCACCGGCTTCTCGAGGTCGACGCCGATGACGAGCCCGGCGCCGTTCCCGAGCGCCGCCGCGAAGCGCCCGAGGAGCGCGCCTGCTTCCGGCGGGTCGAAGTTCCCGATCGTGGAGCCCGGAAAGAAGCCGACGCGGCGGCCCGCCGGCACCAGGCCGTCGAGCGCGAGCGGGCCGGTGAAGTCCGCCACGACCGGCAGCACGGCGAGGCCGGGATAGTCGGCGGCGAGCGCCCGGCTCGCCGCGATGAGGTGCTCGCCCGAAATGTCGATCGGCACGAAGGCGCGGAGATCGCGCGCGGCGTCGAGGATGTGCCGGACCTTCACGGCCGACCCGGCCCCGAACTCGACGAGCACGGCGCCGGGGCCGATCGCCTCCGCGATCTCGGGGGCGTGCCGCGACAGGATGCCGATCTCCGTCCGGGTCGGGTAGTATTCGTCGAGCGCACAGATCGCGTCGAAGAGCCGTGAACCCTCCGCGTCGTAGAAATATTTCGGCGGGATCGCCTTCTGCGGCCGGGCGAGCCCGTCGAGGACGTCGCCGAGAAACCGGCTCGCCGGGTCGTCCGGCGCCGGGGCGGCTTCCCGGTACGCGCGCTGCGCTGCGCCGCTCATGCGTCCTCCGCGAGCCGCAGCCCGGCGAAGGGCCAGCGCTGGTGCGGGTAGAAGAAGTTCCGGTAGGTCGCCCGGACATGGCCGTCAGGCGTCGCGCAGCAGCCGCCGCGCAGCACCATCTGGTTGCACATGAACTTGCCGTTGTACTCGCCGATCGCGCCCGGCGCGGGCCGGTAGCCGGGATAGGCGCCGTAGAAGCTCGCGGTCCATTCCCAGACGTCCCCGAACATCTGCGCGAGACCGCCATCCGAGCGGCTCGCCGGAAGCGGGCGGAAGAACCCGCTCCCCATCGTGTTGCCGCGAGGCGCGATCCCGTCCGCCGCGACCTCCCATTCCGCCTCCGACGGCAGCCTCTTGCCGGCCCAGCGCGCATAGGCGTCGGCCTCGTAGAACGAGACGTGGCAGACCGGCGCGTCGGGCTCGACCGGATGCTGCCCGGTGAGCGTCATCGCCTGCCATCCGCCGTCCGCCTCCTCCCAGTAGAGCGGCGCGCGCCAGCCCTCCCGGTTCACCGTCGCCCAGCCGTCGGCGAGCCACAGGTCGGCGCGGCGGTAGCCGCCATCGTCCATGAAGGCGAGCCACTCCGCGTTGGTCACGCAGCGCGAGGCGAGCCGGAACGGGCGGAGCAGGGTCTCGTGCCGCGGCCCCTCGTTGTCGTAGGCGAAGCCGCTGCCGTCGTGCCCGATCGCTCGGATGCCGCCGGGAAACGCGTGCCATGTCAGGGCCGGCGCGGCGCCGGGCGCGCCCTTCCGCGCCGCATAGGCGGGCCTCAGCGGATTGCGCGCGAAGAGGTTCAGGAGGTCCATCAGGATCAGCTCCTGGTGCTGCTCCTCGTGGTTGATGCCGATCTCCACGACCGGCACGAGGTTCGCGGCCGCGCCGCTTTCCACCCGTTCGAGGAGGCGCTCCATCGCCCCTGTGACATGGGATCGGTACGCGGCCACCTCGGCGACGGTCGGCCGCGTGATCAATCCGCGCTCGAAGCGCGGGTGGCGCACCCCGGCCGCCTCGTAATAGGAGTTGAAGAGATAGGCGAACTGCGGGTGGCGCACCTGGTAGCCCGGGAGATGCGGCACCAGCAGGAAGGTTTCGAAGAACCAGCTGACATGGGCGAGGTGCCATTTCGTCGGGCTGCAGTCGGGCATCGACTGCACGACCTGGTCTTCCGGGGCGAGCGGGGCGGCAAGGGCCTCGGACTGGGCGCGCACGCGCGCGAAGCGGGCGGCGAGCGTCTCCGCCGGGTCGGCGGCCGAGACGCTGCGGAAATCCAGTGTGTGCGTGTTCATGCGGCTCCTCCTCGCCTCGCGGCGGACATGCGCGCCGTCTGGCAATCTATGTCGCCGGCTCACGACGTCCATGAACATGGCCGTTATTTGCTGCGAGCGCGCCGGAGATGTCTGCCCGAAAAAAATGATGCAGCGATGTCGATCGGGCGGGGGCTCGTTCGTCGTGGTGGCAGGGAGGCCCCTTCGGCCTGCCGGCAAGCACAGGAGATGAGACGATGCGTGTCATGGTGTTCGTGAAGGCGACCGAGGATTCGGAAGCCGGCCTGATGCCCGAGACCGAAATGTTCGAGGCGATGGGCAAGTTCAACGAGGAGCTGGTGAATGCCGGCGTGATGCTCGCGGGCGACGGCCTGAAGCCATCCTCGAACGGCAAGCGCGTCGCCTTCGACGGCGCGAGCCGCACGGTGATCGACGGCCCGTTCGCGGAGACCCGGGAACTCGTGGCGGGCTACTGGCTCTGGGAAGTCAAGGACATGGCCGAGGCGGTCGAGTGGGTGAAGCGCTGCCCCAACCCGATGCCCGGCCCGAGCGAGATCGAGATCCGCCCGCTCTACGAGATGTCCGATTTCGGAGACGCCGTAACGCCCGAGGTCGCCGAGCATGAGGAGCGCCTGCGCCGTCGCCTCGAGGACCGCTAGGCGAAGCCGCTCAGCCCTTCGCGAAGGCGACGAAGCCGGCCAGGAACGCCGCGAGCCGTTCGCGGGTCGCCTGGTCGGCGAGCTCCCCTTCCGCGTTCAGGAGCGTCTGGGCGCGGGGCAGCATCAGCTTCGCCCCGAACCAGGGGCGGGTGCCGAGCGTGCGCAGCACGGGCAGCCAGGCGGCCTGCGACAGCGTCGTGCCGAAATACCCCGCCGAGGCCCCGATCACGGCGACGGGCTTGTCGCCGAAATGGTCCTTGATCTCGCCCGGGGGGCGGCTCATCCAGTCGATCGCGTTCTTGAAGGGGCCGGGGATCGAGTTGTTGTACTCCGGCG
>JAEZEK010000255.1 GCA_023417735.1 Pseudomonadota bacterium
GCGCCGGATGGCGCGCCGGATTTTGCCGCGCGCCGCCACGCTCGGCGCCATGTCGAGGATGAACGGCCCCTTCTCGCCGCCCGGCGCGCCGGCTGCGAAGGGGCTCGTGCCGAGCAGCGCCTCGCGGCCGCCCCAGGGCGGCATCGCGCGCGAGGCATTGGTGAAGACGAGGGCGATGAATCCGGCCTCGATGGCCTGGAGCAGGTAGGTGGCGGCCATGCCGAAATGGGTGCTGCGCTTCGCCGACACCATGCCGACCCCCATCTCGCGCGCGATCGCCATCGCCTCCGCCATCGCCCGCGTGGCGACGACGAAGCCGAGGCCGTCCTCGCCGTCGAGATGGGCGACCGCCGGCATGATGCGGCGCGGCTCAAGCGTCGGGCGGGCGTTGACGAGGCCGCGGCGGAGCCGGTCGAGATAGCCGGGCAGCCGCATGATACCGTGCGTGTCGACGCCGCGGAGGTCGGCCCGCACGAGGCACTGCGCCACGATGCGCGCGTCCGCCGCCGGAAGGTCGTAGGTTTCGAGGAGCGCCGTCACGAAGCGGCGGGCGGCCTCCGGCTCCGCGTAGACCGTGGCAGGCGGCTCGGCCGCGGCCCGTTCTTGCTGGGTCATCGTCGTCCTGTCTCGTTCGCAACCCTGTGCCGCGCTCAGCGGCCGGTGAAGACGGGCTTGCGCTTCTCCCTGAAGGCGCGGCGCCCCTCGGCATAGTCGGCGCTGTCGAGACAGGCGGCGGCAAGCGCCTCGAGATGCGCCATGTCGCGCTCGCCCGGATCCTTCAGCACGGCGTCGATCGTGGCCTTGGAGGCGGCCACGGTGAGCGGCGCGTTCTCCGCGATCTGCGCCGCGATCGCGCGCACCGTCTCCTCGAGCCGGTCGGCCGGCACGACGCGGTTCACGAGCCCGATCCGCCACGCCTCCTCCGCATCGAGCCGGCGCCCGGTGAAGAGGATCTCCTTGGCATAGGCCGGGCCGACGAGATCGGCGAGGATCTTCAGGTTCTCCATGCCGTAGGCGAGCCCGAGGCGCGCCGCCGGGATGCCGAACTGTGCATCCTCCGAGGCGATCCTGAGGTCCGCCTTCATGGCGACGGCCAGCCCGCCGCCGAGGCAGAAGCCGCGGATCATGGCGATCAGCGGCTTGGCGAACGAGGCGAGCCGCATCCGGCCGCTCGTGGTGATCTCCTTGTAGAGCTCGCCGGCCGCCGCATCGGCGCGCTTCTCGTCGAACTCCGAAATGTCGGCGCCAGCGGTGAAGGCGCGGTCCCCGGCGCCCCGCAGCACCACGACGCGCACGGCCGGATCGGCCTCGTAGGCGTCGAGCGCCGCCGTGATGCCGTTCCACATCTCCAGCGAGATGGCGTTCCGGCGCTCCGGATTGTTGAAGACGAGCCACCCGATGCCGTCGCCCGCCTCGGCGAGGATCCTGTCGGTGCCAAGGTCCATGGGTCGTCCTCTGGAACTGCAAGTGCGGGCTGCGCAGGTGGAGCGCCCGGGCGGCGCCGGAGCTCGCCCGGTCCCGGCGCGCTGCATTCGCTTGCATCCAGGACCGCGGGTGTCAAGCCGCGCCGCCCGCTGCGATTGCCATTGGCGCATGCGGTTGTGTACAGACGACCCGCGATCCTTGCAGATCCGGTTGCCCTGCGGTCCGTCGGAAACCTCCTGCGGCTGCTGCGGCTTCCTGCACAATGACCCGATCGATACCGACCGAGCCCGCGCGACCATGACCGCCATCCCAGCGACCGGATCCGACATGCTCGGCGGGTCGAGCACGCGAACGATCCTGGCCGTCAGCCTCGCCCATTTCGTCAGCCATTTCCTTCAGCTCGCGCTCGCGCCGCTGCTGCCCTTCATTCGCGGCGATCTCGGGGTGAGCTTCACGGAGCTCGGTTTCGTCCTCGCCGTCTTCTACGGCACGTCGGGGGTCGGCCAGATGGCGGCCGGCGTGCTCGTCGACCGGCTCGGGCCCGACCGCCTGCTCCTGGCGGGAATGGCGATCCAGGCTGCAGCGACGGCGGCGATGGGCTTCGCACCCGGCACGGCGGCGCTGATCGCCCTCGCCTTCGTGGCGGGCGTCGGCAACAGCGTCTATCACCCGGCCGATCTCTCGATCATCAGCCGGCGCGTCGAACCGCAGCGCCTCGGACGCGGCTTCGCCTACCATGCCATGGGCGGGGCGACGGGCGCGGCCGTGTCACCGCTCGTGGTGGCCGGCCTTGTAACGGTCTTCGGCTGGCGCGGCGCGATCGTGGCCGCCGCAGTGATCGCCGGCGGGATCTTCCTGTTCGTGCTCTCGAGCTGGAAGGCGATCGCCTGCGGATCGCCCATGCGGCGGGATGTGGCCCAAGGCCAGGGCCCGGAGGCACCGGCGCCCGCGAGCTTCCTCCAGATCCTTCTGAAGCCGGTCGTCTTCACGCTGCTCGCGTTCTTCGTGCTCACCTCGATCGCCGGCTCGGGCGTGCAGAGCTTCGGCATCGCCGTCCTGACCGAGGGCTACGCGGTCGCGCTCGCGCTCGCGACCATCGCCGTGACCGGCTACCAGCTCGGCAATTCCGGCGGCATGTTCGTCGGCGGCATCCTCGCCGACCGCACCGACCGCCACCAGGCGGTGGCGATGGCCGCGCTGACCGTCACGGCGGCGGCCATACTCGCGGCCGGGTTCACCACTCATATCCCGGTCCTCTGCGTCGCGCTGCTCTGCGTGGGCGGCTTCACGAAGGGCGTCGCGCTCCCCTCCCGGGACGTGCTCGTGCGCCGCATCGCATCGCCGCAGACGCTCGGTCGCGTGTTCGGGATCACCTATTCCGGCCTCGACATCGGCTTCTTCGTGGCCCCGCTCGTGTTCGGCATGGTGCTCGACCATTACGAGCCGAGCTACGTCTTCGTGATCGCGGGCATCGCCTTCTTCCTCGCCATTCCGACGCTGCTGACGCTCCGCTCCACCCGCCCTGCGCCTGCGCTCTGAAAGACCTGCCCCCGCGCTCTGAAAGAAAAAGGGCGGCTCCCGCGGAAGCCGCCCCTCGTCACGTGCCATGAAGCGCGGCGGACAGGCCGCCGCACCTCGCGCCTCAGAACCTCACATTGTACTCGGTCGTGAGATAGTTGCGCAGCCAGTCGCGGGCCTCGTCCGGCATGTTGGTCGCGACGTCGTAGAGGCGGAGCGCCGCATCGCCCGTCGCCTGCTGGTATTCGCCGAGGACCTCGCCCTTGCCGGCCTGGAACTCGGGATCGGCGACCGCGTCCTCGAACGCCTTGGTGTAGGCGTCGACGATGTCCTGCGGCGTGCCCTTCGGCAGCATGACCGGCTTCTGGGCGGCGAAGCCCGAGCCGAACACGGCCTTGTAGACGTCGAACTCGATGCCTTCCGGCCTCTTGCCGTGCATCATCTCGTAGGCTTCCACGAAATGCGGCAGGTCAGGGAAGGTCGGGTCGCGCGCGAACTCCCCGTTCGCGTCGAGCACGCCCCAGGAGAAGATCGGCACCGCCTTGCCGGCCTCCACGAGCGGCACGACGTTCGAGAGATACGCGCCCGACGTCTGGTAGTCGATCGTCGTCTCGCCGCGCTCGAAGGCGAGGCGGCCGTCGGCGCGGCCCGGCATGCCGAAGACGTAGCGCACGTTCAGGCCGAGCACCAGGAACGCGATCATCGGCACGAGGTCGAGCGAGGTCGGCCCCTGGCTGCCGTAGATGAGCTCCTGGTCCTTGATCTTGTTGAGGTCGGCTGCGGATTCCACACCGAGGTTCGGCGGCAGGTAGCAGACGCCGCCGGTCGGCGAGACGAGCACTGGCGTAAAGTTCTTGTAGTCGTAGCGCACGCGCGGGTCGCCGAGCAGGAACGGGAACTGCGTGGTCGCCGAGGTCACGATGATCATCTTGCCGTCGGGACGGGCGCGGGCCGCGAATTCGTTGGTGCCGGTGATCGAGCCGCCGCCGGGAATGTTCCGGATCACGACGTCCGGGTTACCCGGCAGGTACTTCTTCAGGTACGGCTGGTAATAGCGCGCGAGCACGCTGCTGCCGCCGCCCTCGCTGAACGGGCAGATCCATTCGATGGTCTGCCCCGAGAAATCGGCCGCGGCGAACGCGGATTGCGGGCCGGAGACCGCGGCGACACCGGCGGTGGCGGCCGTCCCTGCCAGGAAAGTTCTGCGATCAATCTTCATTCGATCCTCCCAGACGCTGAAAACGGGCTTCCCGACGGTTCCCCGCCGATCGCCTCATGCACATACTCGTTCCAACCGCAGCGACAGCCGGCAGGCAACCCTAGCACGATGGCCCGCGCTGCGGACCCGGATACCGGATTCCGACGCGGGCATGCCGTTCGGGCGCAACCAGCTGCCGACGGACAGCATGGTCAGGAGCAATGCCCCATGCTTGACGAGCTTGACCTCCCTGTCAACAATTGTATGCAATCGCCGTCGAGAAGGATGCGAAGCCCGGAGGGGACCGGCTTGGTGGGCCACGGCGTGCCTGCTATGGGAGAAGCTGGCGCCGGAATGGACGGCTCGGATCCCGGCCGCAACGACCAAGATCATCTCCTGCCCGCCGCGCCAGGCGTCATGAAGCAACCCCCGTCCCGGGCACGGGGACATCGAATGCGGCCGGCACGTGCCGCCGAAGGGAGACCGCGATGAGCGCAAAACCCCGTCTGAGACTCGCGATGATCGGCTTCGGCGAAGTCGGCCACGTGTTCGCGAAGGACCTGCTGGAGAACGGCGCGGAGATCGCCGTCTACGATATCCTCTTCGACGACCCGAAGGCGGGGTCGGACCGGATCGCGGATGCGAGGCGCGCCGGCGTCACGCCGGCCCCGAGCGCGGCCGAGGCGTGCGGCGGGGCGGAGATCGTGTTCTCCTGCGTGACCGCCTCCCAGGCGCTCAGCGTCGCGGAAGGCGCTGCCGGCTTCCTTCGGCCCGGGCAGGTTTTCCTCGATGTGAATTCGGTCTCCCCCGCCACCAAGCGGTCCGCCGCCGCGGCGGTCGAGAAGGCGGGCGCGGATTACGTGGAGGGCGCCGTCATGGCGCCCGTCATCGGCCCCAATCTGAAGGTGCCGATCCTCAGCGCCGGCCGGCGCGCGGCCGAGATCGCGGAAAGGCTCAACGCCGTCGGCATGAACATCCGGCCGGTCGCCGCCGAGATCGGGCGAGCCTCCGCGACCAAGCTCTGCCGGAGCATCATGATCAAGGGCCTCGAAGCGCTGATCATCGACTGCACGCGGGCGGCTGCCGCCTTCGACGTGACCGAGGATGTCTTCAAGAGCTTCTACGACAGCTATCCCGGCATGGACTGGAACGAGCTCGCGGCGACGATGCCGGGCCGGGTCGCCAGGCACGGCGTCCGCCGCGCCGCGGAAATGCGCGAGGTGGCGGAGATGCTCCGGGACCTCGGCAGGGACGGCGCGCTCGCGGATGCGATCGCCGACCGCCACGAGCGCTACGCGACGATCGAGGCGCCGCGCGAGACGCGCAGAGAGGCGGCGGAGTAACGGCTCGCCCGAATGACTTCGGCCGCCGACCTGAAAGGCACCCCATGATCGCCGATGCATTCACGACCGCCCTGTCGCACATCCTGAGCGTCAACTACCTCCTCCACATGCTGCTCGGGGTGAGCGTCGGGCTCCTCGTCGGCATCCTGCCTGCGCTCGGCGGCATCGCGGGCATGTCCCTGCTGCTGCCCTTCATCTACGGCATGGAGGTCACCGCGGCCCTCGGCATGCTGATGGGCATGGTGGCCGTCATTCCCACGTCCGACACCTTCTCGTCGGTGCTGATGGGCATTCCCGGCTCCTCCTCGTCACAGGCGACCGTCCTCGACGGATTTCCGCTGGCCAAGAAGGGGGAAGCCGCGCGCGCGCTCAGCGCCGCGTTCTCCGCCTCCTTCATCGGCGGGGTCTTCGGCGCGCTCCTGCTGACCGCCTTCGTCCTGATCGCAAGGCCGCTCATCCTCGCCTTCGGCGCGGCAGAGCTCTTCATGCTCACCATCTTCGGCCTGTCGATGGTCGGCGTCCTTTCGGGTGCGAGCCTGCCCAAGGGGATAGCGGCCTGTGCCATCGGCCTGGCGTTCGGCTCGATCGGGGCCGCGCCGGCCACCGGCGAGTACCGGATGGACTTCGACACCCTCTATCTCTCCACCGGCCTGCCGCTCGCCATCGTCGGCCTCGGCCTCTTCGCCATACCCGAGATCATCGACCTCCTGCGCGGCGGCGGCTCGATCGCCGGCGACGG
>JAEZEK010000081.1 GCA_023417735.1 Pseudomonadota bacterium
CCGTCACGAGCATCAGGTTGATGCTTTCACGGAAGACGATCATCTCTCTTTCTCCCCTTTATGTTTTCATTTTGTTCTCACTGGGGAGAAGAGTCAAGCGGTGATCACGAAAGTTCGGCAGCGACGATCTCGCCGTCCGAAAGGGTGATGGCGCGGTCCATCCGCGCGGCGAGCGTGAGATTGTGCGTGGCGATCAATGCGGCCAGTCCGGACTGGCGGACGAGCGCGAGCAGCGCGTTGAAGACGTGGGCGGAGGTACGCGGATCGAGATTGCCGGTCGGCTCGTCGGCCAGCAGGAGCCGCGGCGCGTTGGCGACGGCGCGGGCGATGGCGACGCGCTGCTGCTCGCCGCCCGAGAGCTCCGCCGGCCGGTGGTCGGCGCGGTGGTCGACGCGGAGATAGGCGAGCAGCTCGCGCGCCCGCTCCTCGGCCTCGCGCCGGCCGAGCCCGGCGATGAGCTGCGGCATCACGACGTTCTCGAGCGCCGAGAACTCCGGCAGCAGATGATGGAACTGATAGACGAAGCCGATCTCGCTCCGCCGCATGGCGGTGCGTCCGTGGTCGTCCAGCCTGGCGGTCGGCCGCCCGCCGATCAGCACCTCCCCTCCGTCGGGATGCTCGAGGAGCCCGGCCAGGTGGAGGAGCGTTGACTTGCCGGCGCCGGACGGGGCGACGAGGGCGACGATCTCGCCGGGCCGGACCGCGAGGCTCGCGTTGCGGAGCACCGGGAGCGGCCCGTCGGCCGTGGGGTAGACGCGCTCCACGCGGTCGAGCACCAGCGTCGGGCGGGGCTCGCCCTCCCGGAACGGCCTCGCCGCCGCGGCCTCCTCCTGTGCGGGTCGCTCGTTCATTCGTATCGCAACGCCTCGACGGGATCGAGCCGCGCGGCGCGCCACGACGGATAGGCCGTGGCGAGAAAGGAGATGACGAGCGCCATCAGCACGATCGCCGTCGTTTCGCCGACATCCATGTCGGCCGGAAGCCGGGTCAGGAAATAGAGCTCGGGCGAGAAGATCTCGGTCCGCGTCATCCAGGAGATGGCCTGGCGGATCGATTCCACGTTGAGGCAGACCACGATGCCGAGCAGGAGGCCGGCGAGCGTCCCCACCACCCCGATGCTCGCCCCGGTGATGAAGAACACCCGCATGATGGCGCCGCGCGTCGCCCCCATCGTGCGCAGGATGGCGATGTCGCGCCCCTTGTCCTTCACGAGCATGGTGAGCCCCGAGATGATGTTGAGCGCGGCCACCAGCACGATCAGCATCAGGATCAGGAACATCACGTTGCGCTCCACCTCGAGCGCGGAGAAGAAGGTGACGTTGCGCTGCCGCCAGTCGGTGGTGAAGACCGGCCGCCCCGCGGCCGCCTCCACCACGGGCCGGATCTGCCCGACCCGGTCCGGATCCTGGATGTAGACCTCGATCGCGCCGGCCTGGTCGACCTGGTTGAAATAGGCCTGCGCTTCCGAGATCGGCATGAACACGAAGGTCGCGTCGTATTCCGACATGCCGATCTCGAAGATGGCGGTGACCGGATAGGCCTTCACCCGCGGCGCCACGCCCATCGGCGTCACTGCGCCGCGCGGGCTGATCAGCGTGATGCTGTCGCCGGCGAGGAGGCCGAGATTCTCGGCGAGGCGCGACCCGATCGCCACGCCGCCGCCCGTATCGAAATCCTCCAGCGTGCCGCCCTCGCGCACCGTGCCGGCGATCTTCGGCAGGCGCCGGAGGTCGTCGGCGCGCACGCCGCGCACGAGCACGCCCGAGCCGCCACCCGCCTGGCCGGACGCGAGCGCCTGCCCCTCGACGAGCGGGACGACGAGGGTGACGCCGGAGACCGCCGCCACCCGGCGCGCGACGTCCTCGTAGTCGGTGAACGGGGTCTCCACCGCCTGCAGCACCAGATGGCCGTTGATGCCGAGGATCTTGTCGAGGAGCTCGTTGCGGAAGCCGTTCATGACCGCCATCACGATGACGAGCGTCGCCACGCCGAGCATGATCCCGGCGAAGGAGAAGCCGGCGATGACCGAGATGAAGGCCTGCTTGCGCCGGGGCCTCAGATAGCGGAGCGCGAGGAGCCACTCGAACGGGGCGAACACGCCCGCCCCGCCCGTCGCAGCACCCGTCTCGGCGCTACCCCGCCCTTCCCTGAACCAGGCATGCAATCGCGGCATCCAGGCCGAGGGTCTGGCGTTCGCCGGTGGCGCGCCGCTTGATTTCGACTTCACCCTTCGCAGCCCCTTTCGGTCCGACGATCACCTGCCAGGGCAGGCCGATCAGATCCATGGTGGCGAACTTCGCTCCGGCCCGCTGGTCGAGATCGTCGTGAAGGACCTCGAAACCGGCCGCCTCCAGCCGGGTCGAGAGCCCGTCGGCCACCGCGTCGGTCGCGGCGTCGCCGGGCTTCAGGTTCACGAGACCGACGTCGAACGGGGCGACGCTGTCCGGCCAGATGATTCCCGCCTCATCATGGCTCGCTTCGATGATCGCCGCCACCAGGCGCGACACGCCGACGCCGTAGGAGCCCATGTGGACCGGCCGCTCCTGGCCGTCCGGGCCGCTCACTCTCGCCTTCATCGGCTCGGAATACTTGGTCCCGAAATAGAAGATGTGGCCGACCTCGATGCCGCGCGCGGAGATCCGCCGCTCCTCGGGCAAGGCGGCGAATGCCGCCTCGTCGTGCTTCTCGTCTGTGGCGGCGTAGGGCTCCGTCCAGGCGGAGACGATCGGCGAAAGGTCCGACCGGAAATCGGTGTCCGCGCCGGGCACGGTCAGCTCCAGGAGCCGCTTGTCGCAGAACACCTCGCTCTCCCCCGTCTCGGCGAGGATGATGAACTCGTGGCTGAGGTCGCCGCCGATCGGCCCCGTGTCGGCGCGCATCGGGATCGCCTTCAGCCCGAGCCGGTCGAATGTCCGCAGATAGGCGACGAACATGCGGTTGTAGGCCTCTCGCGCGCCCTCCGCGTCGAGATCGAAGGAATAGGCGTCCTTCATCAGGAACTCGCGCCCGCGCATGACGCCGAAGCGCGGCCGGACCTCGTCCCGGAACTTCCACTGGATGTGGTAGAGGTTGAGCGGCAGGTCCCGGTACGAGCGGACGTAGGACCTGAAGATGTCCGTGATCATCTCCTCGTTCGTCGGGCCGTACAGCATGTCGCGCTCGTGGCGGTCCCGGATGCGCAGCATCTCCTTGCCGTAATCGTCGTAGCGCCCGCTTTCGCGCCAGAGGTCGGCCGACTGGATGGTCGGCATCAGGCACTCGATCGCGCCGGAGCGGTTCTGCTCCTCGCGCACGATCGCCTCGATCTTCTTCAGGACGCGCGCGCCGAGCGGCAGCCACGAATAGATGCCGGCCGATTGCTGGCGCAGCATGCCCGCGCGCAGCATCAGCCGGTGCGAGACGATCTCGGCCTCTTTGGGGTTCTCTTTCAGGATCGGAAGGAAGTAACGGGAGAGCAGCATGGTCACTCGATCTTGGCGGCACGCGACACAAGCCCGATCGAAACGGCAATGGCAAGAGCCCCCAGGGACCGCAACCGGGGGACTGCCCGAACTCGCGGCGGCCGGTGCAAAAAAACGCGCCATTTCAGCCACAAGGATAGTGACAGCCCTGATTCGATCGGCTATGGTCCCGCCACTATAAAGGGTGTCGGAAGCATCCAAGCACCTCGCGGTCCAAGTCTTGGGAGGACGTCATCGGCCGGCGTTCAGTAACGCCGAAGAGATGGCAAGGAAGTCGCGAAGTCCTTGAGCAAGGCCCCGCCTTGCTCTTTTCTTTTTGCGAAAATTTCTGAAGCTCTGCGGACGTAACCTAGAGGATCAGGTCCTCGACCGTTATTCCGTATACTGCGATGGCTACGTAGACCGCGGCGAAGATGATTGCGGCAATGAGCGTCGTGGCCGCGATTCGACGCGCCATGAAGGGCTTCAGCGGCGCACCGTGTTCGGTGCCGAGCGTGACGTCGCCGGCATCCGCCTGGCTGCTCGCCCCGAACGGCAGGACGACGAAGAGCACCAGCCACCAGATGATGAAGTAGATCGCCAGAGAGCTGATCAGGCTCATCGGTTCACGCTTCCTCCAACTCGATCAGGGTGCCGGCGAAATCCTTCGGATGAAGGAAGAGCACCGGCTTTCCGTGCGCCCCGATCCTCGGCTCGCCGTCGCCCAGCACGCGCGCTCCCCCGGCCTTCAGCCTGTCGCGCGCCGCCTTGATGTCGGCCACCTCGTAGCAGATGTGATGCATGCCGCCCGACGGCGATTTCGCGAGGAAGGCGGCGACCGGCGAATCCGGGCCGAGCGGCTCCAGAAGCTCGACCTTGGCGTTGGGCAGCGTCACGAACACGACCGTGACGCCATGCTCGGGCAGCGCCTCCGGGTGCGAGACCTCCGCGCCGAGGACGTCCCGGTAGAGGAGGCTCGCGGCCCGAAGGTCGGGCACCGCCAGCGCGACATGGTTGATCCGCCCGAGCATGAGACCTCCTCCCCGTCAGTCCGCCACGTGCGTGACGTGAACGATCGTCGCCGGCTTCTTGCCCCAGGTCGCGTTCACCGTGCCCCGGATGGCGCGGCGGACCGCCTCGCGCACGAGGCCGGGATCGCGGCGGCGCGGCTGCGGCAGGGAATCCAGCGCCTCGTCGACGGCGTCGAGGACGGTCTCCAGCATCGGCGCGCCCTCGGCGTCCTGGTCCGGCAAGCCCAGCAGCACCGCCGTCGGGTCCTCCAGCACCACGCCCGCCTCCGACAGCACGATGGCGACCGACACCGCCCCGGAGAAGGCGAGCCGGCGGCGATCCGCCACCCCGCCGGAATCGGAGCGCACGATCAGCCTGCCGTCGCGGTAGAGCTGGCCGGACGGGACCTTTTCGGCGAGCTCGGGGTCGCCGGGGCCGAGCCTGGTCATGTCGCCGTTGCGCACCTCGACGACCTTGGGGATGCCGAGCGAGCGCGCGAGCCTCGCCTGCTCGTGCAGGTGCAGCGACTCGCCGTGGACCGGGATGACGATCTCGGGCTTGGTCCAGTCGTAGAGCTGGCGCAGCTCGTCGCGTCTCGGATGGCCGGAGGTGTGCACCAGCGCGAGCCGGTCGGTGATGACCTCGGCGCCGAGATCGATCAGCGCATTGACGATGGCGTTCACCGCGCGCTCGTTGCCCGGGATGGTGCGCGACGAGAAGATGACGCGGTCGCCTTGGGCGATCGAGACCGCGCGGTGGTCCTTGTTCGCGATGCGGGCGAGCGCGGCGCGCGGCTCGCCCTGGCTGCCGGTCATGAGCGCGAGCACCTTGTTGCGGGGCAGGTAGCCGTACGCCTCCTGGTCGAGGAAGTCCGGCAGCCCGTCGAGATAGCCGAGCTCGCGCGCGACGTCGGCGGCGCGACGGATGGCGCGGCCGACGACCACCACGTCCCGCCCGGCCCGCTTGGCGGCCTCAGCCACCGCCCGCATGCGCGCGACATTGCTGGAGAAGGAGGTGACGACCACGCGGTGCGGCGCTTCCAGGATGAGCCGTTCCAGCGAGTGGGCGACCTCCCCCTCGCTCGGGCTGACGCCGTCGCGCACGGCGTTCGTGGAATCGCAGATGAGGGCGCGCACCCCTTCGCGGCCGAGCTCGGCGAGCCGGTTCTCGTCGGTCGGTCTGCCGACGCCCGGCGCCGGGTCGAGCTTCCAGTCGCCGGTATGGATCACGATCCCGTAGGGCGTCCGGATCGCCACCATGTTCGGTTCGGGCAGCGAATGCGCGACGGGGACGAACTCGAGGTCGAACGATCCGACGGTGAACCGCTGGCCCTGATCGACGACCTCGACCGGGATCTTCGGCGCGCCGGGCTCCTCGGCCTGCTTCGCCTTGAGCAGGCCCGCGGCGAACGGCGTCATGTAGACGGGCGCCTTCACGCGCGGCCACAGGTCGAAGAGCGCGCCGAAATGGTCCTCGTGGGCATGCGTGATGACGATGCCGTCGACGCGGTCCCGGCGCTCGGCCAGGAACTGGATGTCCGGGACGATGCCGTCGATGCCGGGCAGGTTCTCCGTCGAGAAGGACACGCCCATGTCGACCACGAGCCAGCGCCGCGTGCGCCGCGGGCCGTAGCCGTAGAGCGCGAGGTTCATGCCGATCTCGCCCACGCCGCCGAGCGGGAGGAAGACCAGATCGTCGCCGTCAGCCATGAGGCGCCATTCCTGTTTCGGATGAGAAGAAGACGTCGCCTGCCGAGATCAGCTCCTCGCGGCCGTGCCTCAGCAGCCGGAGCTGGCCCGACGGATCGAGGCCGAGAAAGCGCCCCACGCGGGTTTCGCGCGGGAGCCGGACCGTGATCGTGTCGTTCACCCGCTCGGCGTGCTCGTTCCAGCGGGCGCACAGGCCGGGGAAGCCCGCGCCTTCCTTCCATGCCGCGAGCGCATCGGCAAGGCTTCGCGCGAGCGCCTCGAACAGGTCGTCAGCGGAAACCGTCACCCCGAAGGCCTTGAGGTCCGAAGCCGGGTGGCGGGTTTCGGCCGGATGATGGGCGGCGTTGAAGCCGAAGCCGATCACGATTGCGGACCGCCCGTCCCCGGTCCCGCGCGATTCCGCGAGGATGCCGGCGACCTTGTGCCCGTCGATGAGAACGTCGTTCGGCCACTTTATCCGGAGTTTCGGCAGCAGCTTCTCCGGCAGGACAGCGGCGACCGCGTCGCGGGCGGCGAGCGCAGCCACGATCGGAAGCTGCATGAAGGCCGAAGGCGGGTAATGCCCGACGAAGGCATGGGAGGCATAGAGGTTGCCGTCCTCGGAGACCCAGGTCGAGCCGAGACGCCCCCTGCCCCGCTCCTGGCGCTCGGCGGTGACCCAGACCGGCATCGCGGCACCGGAAAGCGCCAGCGCCATCGCCTCGTCGTTCGTCGAGCCGACGCTCTTCAGCGCGATGCGACGAACCTCTTGCGTTGCCGGGTCCGGACGGGCCATCCGCTCAGAACAGGCTGCGGGCGGCGATGGCGGCCGCCTCGACGAGCGGCGCGGCGAACAGCACGAACACGAGCAGGAACGCGCCGGAGAGCGCCGACACCGTCTTCAGTTCGACCGGCATCCGCTCGAAGGTCATCAGCGGCTCGTCGAAATACATCAGCTTCACGATCCGCAGGTAATAATATGCGCCGACCACGCTGCTCAGCACGCCGACGACCGCGAGCCCGTAGAGCTCCGCCTCGATCGCGGCGAGGAACACCCAGTACTTGGCGAAGAAGCCGGCGAGCGGCGGTATCCCGGCGAGCGAGAACAGGATCGCGGCGAACATGAAGGCCGTGAAGGGCTGCGTCCGGGCGAGCCCCGCGAGCGAGTCGATGTCCTCCACCATCTGGTCGCGCCGGCGCATGGCGAGGATGCAGGCGAAGGCGCCGAGCGTCATCACGACGTAGATGACGAGGTAGAGCACGACGCCCTGGACGCCGGCCTCCGTGCCGGCCGCGAGCCCGACCAGGATGTAGCCGACATTGCCGATGGAGGAATAGGCCATCAGCCGCTTGATGTTGGTCTGGCCGATCGCGGCGAACGAGCCGAGCAGCATGGAGGCGATCGCCACGAAGGAGACGACCTGCTGCCAGTCCTGCGTCACCGGCCCGAACGCCTCGATCGTGACGCGTACCATCAGCGCGACGGCGGCGAGCTTCGGCGCCGCGGCGAAGAAGGCCGTTACCGGCGTCGGCGCCCCCTCGTAGACGTCCGGCGTCCACATGTGGAACGGCACGGCCGAAATCTTGAAGGCGATCCCGGCCAGCACGAAGACGAGGCCGATGACGAGCCCGACCGAGCGGCCGTCCACGAGCGCCGCGGCGATCCCCTCGAAATTGGTCTGCCCGGTGAAGCCGTAGACGAGCGAGGCGCCGTAGAGGAGCATGCCGGAGGCGAGCGCGCCGAGCACGAAATACTTGAGGCCCGCCTCCGTCGAGCGCACGGAATCGCGATGGATCGCGGCCACCACATAGGCGGCGAGCGACTGCAGCTCGAGCCCGAGATAGAGGCTGATCAGGTCGTTGGCCGAGATCATCATCAGCATGCCGATCGTGGCGAGGATGATGAGCACGGGGTACTCGAACCGCTCGAAGCGCTCGTTCCGCGCGTAGCCGACGGCCATCGCGATCGCGATTGCCGAGGCGATCAGCGTCGCGATCTTCATGAAGCGCGCGAACGCGTCGTTCACGAACGCGCCCTCGAACGTGGTGGGCGTGCCGGCGCCGAGCGCGACGACCAGCACGGCGCCCGCGAGCAGCGCCACGGCCACGCCGTTCACCGTCTGCGTCGACCGCTCGCCGGCGAACACCCCGAACATCAGCAGCGCCATCGCCCCGACGGCGAGCATGATCTCGGCCAGGACCGGCGTCAGATCGGGCATCGATGCGAGTTCCATCATGCGCGCGGGCTCCGGTCAGTGCGCCAGCACGGCGGCTGTGGCGCCCGCCGCGTCGATTGCGGCGTGGTATTCGTTGACGAGGTTGGCGACCGAGGCTGTCGTGACGTCGAGGAGCGCGGCCGGATAGATCCCGAAGAAGATCGTGAGAAGGATGAGGGGCACCAGGATCGCCTTCTCGCGCGCCCCCATGTCGAGGATGGAGCGCAGGCTCTCCTTCTCGATCTCGCCGAAGACCACCCGCCGGTAGAGCCAGAGCGCGTAGCCGGCGGACAGGATCACGCCCGTCGCCGCGAGCACGGCCACCCAGGTGTTCGCCTGGAACGCGCCGACGAGCGTCAGGAACTCGCCGACGAAGCCGGACGTCCCCGGCAGCCCGACATTGGCCATGGTGAAGACCATGAAGGCGACCGCGAACCACGGCATCCGGTTCTCGAGCCCGCCATAGGCGTCGATCTGGCGGGTGTGCAGCCGGTCGTAGATCACGCCGACGCACAGGAAGAGCGCCCCGGAGACGAGACCGTGCGAGAGCATCTGGAAGATGCCGCCCTGCACGCCCTGCATGGTCCCGGTGAAGATGCCCATCGTCACGAAGCCCATGTGGGCGACGGAGGAATAGGCGATCAGCTTCTTCATGTCCTCCTGCATCAGCGCGACGAGCGAGGTGTAGATGATCGCGATCACCGACAGCGCGAAGACGAGCGGCGCGAGATCGGCGCTCGCCAGCGGGAACATCGGGATCGAGAAGCGCAGGAAGCCGTAGCCGCCCATCTTCAGGAGGATCGCGGCCAGCACCACGGAGCCCGCCGTCGGCGCCTCGACATGGGCGTCCGGCAGCCAGGTGTGGACCGGCCACATCGGCATCTTCACCGCGAAGGACGCGAAGAAGGCGAGCCACAGCCAGGTCTGCATGGAGGCCGGGAACTGGTACTGCAGCAGCTCCGGAATGGACGTCGTGCCGGCCTCCCAGTACATCGCCATGATGGCGAGCAGCATCAGCACCGAGCCGAGCAGGGTGTAGAGGAAGAACTTGAAGGCGGAATAGACCCGCCGCGGCCCGCCCCAGACGCCGATGATCAGGAACATCGGGATCAGGCCGCCCTCGAAGAAGACGTAGAAGAGCACGATGTCGAGCGCGCAGAAGACGCCGATCATCAGCGTCTCCAGCACCAGGAACGCGATCATGTACTCCTTGACGCGGTTCTCGATGCTCTCCCAGCTGGCGAGGATGCAGAACGGCATCAGGAAGGTCGTCAGGATGACGAACAGCATGGAGATGCCGTCGACGCCCATCCGGTAGCTCATGAAGCCGCCGAACCAGTTCGCCTCCTCGACGAACTGGAAGCCCGGGTTCTCGGCATCGAACCCCATCCAGATCATCAGCGAGACGAGGAACGTCACCGTCGTCACGCCGAGCGCGACGTGGCGGATGTTGCGCCGGTGGACCTCCTCGTCGCCGTGGATGAAGAGCAGGATGATCGCGGCGCCGACCAGCGGCAGGAAGGTGACGGTCGAGAGGATCGGCCAATACATGATCAGGTAATCCTCAGCCCGCGAACATCATCCAGGTGACGAGAAGCGCCACCCCGATGAGCATGGCGAAGGCGTAGTGATAGACGTAGCCCGTCTGCAGCTTCATGACGCTGCGCGTGACGTCGAGGACGCGTGCGGAGACGCCGTCGGGGCCGAAGCCGTCGATCAGCCAGCCGTCGCCGCGCTTCCACAGGAAGCGGCCGAGCGCCATCGAGGGCCGGACCAGGACGCGGTCGAACAGTTCGTCGAAGTACCACTTGTTGAGCAGGAAGCGGTAGAGGCCCTCGTGCTGCTCGCCGACCCGCTTCGGCGTGTCCGGCCTCAGGATGTAGAACCAGAGCGCCACCAGGAACCCGAGCACCATCGCGATGAAGGGCGAGATCACCACCCAGAACGGGACGTGGTGCATCTCCTCCATGATCTCGTTCTCCGGCCCGAAGAACACGGCGCCCTTCCAGAAGCCGTCGGAATTCTCGCCGATGAAGAGGCCCGCGAAGACGATGCCGGCGAGAAGCGCCCCGGCCGCCAGCACGTAGAGCGGCACCAGCATGACCGGCGGGCTCTCGTGGACGTGCTCCATCACCTCCGCCGAGGCCCGCGGCCGGCCGTGGAAGGTCATGAAGATCAGGCGCCAGGAATAGAAGGAGGTGAAGGCGGCCGCCACGACGGTCAGCACGAAGGCCATCCCGGCGGCCGTGGTGTGGCCGGCATAGGCCGCCTCGATGATCGCGTCCTTGGAGTAGTAGCCGGCGGTGAGCGGGAAGCCGGTCAGCGCGATCGTGCCGATCACCATCATCGCGTAGGTCTTCGGGATCTTCCGCCACAGCCCGCCCATGCGGCGCATGTCCTGCTCGTCGGAGACGGCGTGGATCACGGAGCCCGCGCCGAGGAACAGCAGCGCCTTGAAGAAGGCGTGCGTGAAGAGGTGGAAGATCGCGACCGAATAGGCCCCGACGCCGAGCGCGACGAACATGTAGCCGAGCTGCGAGCAGGTCGAATAGGCGATCACCCGCTTGATGTCGTTCTGGACGAGGCCCACCGTGGCGGCGAAGAAGGCGGTGATCGCGCCGACCACCGTCACCACGATGAGCGCATCCGGGGCCCACTCGAAGATCGGCGACAGCCTGGCGACCATGAAGACGCCGGCGGTCACCATGGTGGCGGCATGGATCAGGGCGGAGACCGGCGTCGGCCCTTCCATCGCGTCCGGCAGCCAGGTGTGGAGCGGCACCTGGGCCGACTTGCCCATCGCGCCGAGGAAGAGCAGCAGGCACACGACGGTCAGCGCGCCCTCGCCGGTGAAGATCGAACCGAAGATGCTGAGGCCGACCTCGCTCCCTTCCGCGACTGCCGGCGCATTGGCGAAGATCGACCCGAACTCCACCGACCCGAACAGGACGAAGACCCCGAAGATGCCGAGCAGGAAGCCGAAATCGCCGACGCGGTTGACGATGAAGGCCTTCATCGCCGCCGCGTTCGCGGACGGCCGGTGGTACCAGAAGCCGATCAGCAGATAGGAGGCGAGGCCGACGCCCTCCCAGCCGAAGAACATCTGGATGAGGTTGTCCGCCGTCACCAGCATCAGCATGGCGAAGGTGAAGATCGAGAGGTAGGCGAAGAAGCGCGGCCGGTGCGGGTCGTGGCTCATGTAGCCGATCGAATAGACGTGCACGAGCGCGGAGACGGTCGTGACGACGACCAGCATCACGCCCGTCAGCATGTCGACGCGGAGCGCCCAGCCGCCGACGAACGAGCCGGACTCGATCCAGCGCATGACCGGCACGGTCACCGCCTCGCCGGTGTTCGGCGCGAGCGTGAAGAACGCGATCCAGGACAGGATCGCCGAGATGATCAGGAACGCGGTGGTGACGATCTCCGCCGGGCCGGGCCCGTGGCCGCCATGCGCGTGGTCGGCGTGGCCGTGCGGCTCGTGGCTCGGATGGGCGATCGAGGCGGCGTGATGCGGCACCGGCGCCGCGCCGCGGTGGCGCGACGCGAAGCTGTCCGTCGCATGGTCCTCCGCGC
>JAEZEK010000124.1 GCA_023417735.1 Pseudomonadota bacterium
ACCTCGACTGGGTGATCCTCAGGCCGTCCGTCGTCGTCGGGCGGAGCGCCTTCGGCGGCAGCGCGCTCTTCCGCGGGCTGGCGGCGCTGCCCGTCCTCCCGCTCGCGCCGAACACCGGCGCGCTGCAGGTCGTGCAGCTCGCGGACGTCACGGAGACGGTGCTCTTCTTCCTCCGGCCGGGTGCGCCATCCCGGGTCGCGCTCGACCTCGCCGGGCCGGAGCCGCTTGCGATGCGGGATGTGGTGGCCGCGTACCGCGCCTGGCTCGGCTGGCGCCCGGCGCGCGAATTCGTGCTCCCCTCGTGGCTGGCCCGGCTGCCCTACAGGCTCGGCGACTTCGCCGCGCTCCTCGGCTGGCGGCCGCCGATGCGCACGACCGCGATGCGCGAGATCGTGCGCGGCGCCGTCGGCGATCCGCGCCCGTGGAGCACCATGACCGGCATCCGCCCCGCGCCGCTCGCCGCCGCGCTTGCCGCCGAGCCGGCATCGGTCCAGGAGCGCTGGTTCGCGCGGCTCTATTTCGTGAAGCCGCTCGTCTTCGCGGTGCTGGCGCTGTTCTGGATCGGCACCGGCGTGATCTCGCTCGGCCCCGGCTTCGAGATCGGCCGGGAGATCATGCAGGCCGGCGGGGCGGGCATTTTCGAGATCCCGGGCATCGTCGCCGGCGCGCTCGCCGACGTCGCGATCGGCGTCGGCATCGCCTGGCGGCGCACGGCCCGACATGGTCATCGGTACGCTGATGCTGCCCGTCCTCTGGATCGAGCCGCTCGGGCCGATGCTGAAGATCTGGCCGATCATGGCGCTCCATCTCGCCGCGCTCGCCATCCGCGAGGACCGATGACGACCTACCTCGTCCTCAAATATCTCCACGTGATCGGCGCGACCGTTCTCCTTGGCACCGGCGCCGGCATCGCCTTCTTCATGGTGGTCGCCCATTTCACGCGGACCCCGGAGGTGGTCGCCGGCGTCGCACGCATCGTCGTCATCGCGGATTTCGTCTTCACGACGACGGCCGTGATCGCGCAGCCCGTCACCGGCGTGCTGCTCGCCTGGAACGTCGGCTACCCGCTCACCGAGGGCTGGATCGTGCTCTCCGTCATCCTCTATCTCGTCACCGGCGCGTTCTGGCTCCCGGTCGTCTGGATGCAGATGCGGATGCGCGACCTCGCCGCGGCGGCGGTCCACGACGTGCGGCCGCTGCCGCGCGCCTATCACCGCCTGTTCTGGGCCTGGTTCGCCTTCGGCTTCCCGGCCTTCGCGGCCGTGATCGGCATCTTCTGGCTGATGATCGCGCGGCCGCAATTCGCCGTTCCGGGGCTCGGCTGACCGGGCGGTCCGGGCCCGCGCAGCGCGCGCCGTGCGGCACCTGGGCGAGTCTCGGGGAACGGCGAGGCTTTGGAGCGGGCGATCGGGATCGAACCGACGACATTCAGCTTGGGAAGCTGACGTTCTACCACTGAACTACGCCCGCCTTGCGCCAAGAGGTAGCCGATCGGCGCGGCGTTTTCCAGAGGGTCGAGAAGGTGACCGGGCGTGCGGGCCGGCGGCGCCCGACCTCAGCCGACGGGCGCCCGGAAGTGCTTGGAGAGCTTCAGGCCCTGCGCCTGGTAGTGCGAGCCGAGGCCGGCGCCGTAGAGACGCGACGGCGGGGCGGCGAGGCGCTCGTAGACGAGGCGGGCGATCGTCTGCCCGTGCTCGAGGATGAACGGCACCTCGTGGCTCCGGACCTCGAGCACGGCCCGGCTGCCGCGCCCCCCGGCCGGATCGTGGCCGAAGCCCGGGTCGAAGAAGCCGGCATAATGCACGCGGAACTCGCCCATCAGCGGGTCGAACGGCACCATCTCCGCGGCATGGCCCGGCGGCACGTGGACGGCCTCGGCGGAGACGAGAATGTAGAACTGGTCGGGGTCGAGCACGAGCTCGGCCGGGCCGCGGCGCCGCAGCGGCTCCCAGAACTCCTCGGCGTCGTAGCCGCCGGTGCGGTCGAGGTCGATGACGCCGGTGTGCCGCTTGGCGCGGTAGCCGACGAGGCCCGTCGCGCCGCCCTTGAGGTCGATCGAGACGGCGAGCCCGTTCGAGAAGCCGGGCGTGCCGGAGGCGAGCGTCGCCTCGGCGTGGAGCGCCAGCAGCGCCGCGTCGTCGAGCACGGCGGCGCCGCGCCTGAACCGGATCTGCGAGAGCCGCGTGCCGGGCCGGACGAGGACCGGGAAGGTGCGCGGGCTGATCTCCAGGTAGAGCGGGCCGGAATAGCCGGCCGGCACCTGGTCGAAGGCGCGGGCGCGGTCGACGATGAGCCGGGTGAAGACGTCGAGCCGCCCGGTCGAGCTCTTCGGGTTGGCCGACGCCGTGAGGTCCGCCGGCAGCGCCAGCGCCTCCATCAGCGGCACGATGTAGACGCAGCCCGTTTCGAGCACCGCCCCGTCGGAGAGGTCGAAGCGGTGCAGCGCCAGCCGCTCGAGCTTCTCCGCGACCGCGTGGTCCGGGCCCGGCAGGAAGCTCGCGCGCACCCGGTAGGCGACCCTGCCGAGGCGCAGGTCGAGGCTCGCGGGCTGCACCTGGCCGGTCGCCGCAGGCGCGTCGAGCCGGATCGCGCCCGTCGCGATCAGCCCTTCGATCTCGCTGTCCGGAAGAATGCCCGTCACGCCGCCCCCTCGCCCGCGCCACCGTTAGCCGAGGTTCCGGTTGACGCCAAGGGCGGCAAGGTCTAAGCGCCGGTTCCGTGGTGATTTGTGCCGGCCGGCTTGCGACCACGTTAAACCATGACGCTAAAAGGGCCGGAGGTTGGAAGACCCCGGTCCCGCGCGCGCGGCGGCCGGGTTTTTTCGTTTCCGGAGAGAGTGCATGACCGCCCCGAAGAGACGCTTCCGCCCCGCCACCGAGCTCGTCCACGGCGGCACCATGCGCTCGCAGTTCGCCGAGACTTCGGAGGCGATGTTCCTGACCCAGGGCTTCGTCTATCCCGACGCGGAGGCGGCCGAGGCGCGCTTCAAGGGCGAGGACCCGGGCTTCGTCTATTCGCGCTACGCCAACCCGACGGTCGCCATGTTCGAGGAGCGGATGTGCCTGCTGGAGGGCGCCGAGGTCGCGCGCGGTCTGGCGAGCGGCATGGCGGCGGTGAACGCGGCGCTGATGAGCGACCTCAGGGCCGGCGACCATGTCGTCGCCTCGCGCGCCCTCTTCGGCTCCTGCCAGTACATCGTGGCGGACCTGCTGCCGCGCTTCGGCGTCGCCTCGACGCTCGACGACGGCACCGACCTCGACGCCTGGAAGAGCGCGGTGCGGCCGGAGACCCGCGCCTTCTTCCTGGAGAGCCCGTCCAACCCGACGCTGGAGCTGATCGACATCGCCGCCGTGGCGGAGATCGCGCGCGCCGCCGGCGCCCGGCTCGTCGTCGACAACGTCTTCGCCACGCCGCTCTTCCAGAAGCCGCTCGAGCTCGGCGCCCACACCGTGGTCTATTCCGCGACCAAGCACATCGACGGCCAGGGCCGCTGCCTCGGCGGGGTGGTGCTCTCCGACGAGGAGTGGCTCGAGGGCAGGCTCGCGCCGTTCCTGAAGCACACCGGCCCCTCCATGAGCCCGTTCAACGCCTGGGTGCTCCTGAAGTCGCTGGAGACGCTCCAGGTCCGGGTCGAGCGGCAGGCCGCCTCGGCCGCGCGCATCGCCGATGCGATCGCCGGCCATCCCGCGGTCCTGCGGCTCTACTACCCCGGACGGGACGACCACCCGCAGGCCGAGCTCGCCCGCCGCCAGATGACCGGCGGCAGCACCATGCTCGCCCTCGAGGTCGCGGGCGGCAAGGCGGGCGCCTTCGCCGTCTCCGCAGCGCTCGAGGTGGTGCGGATCTCCAACAATCTCGGCGATGCCAAGAGCCTCGTCACGCATCCCGCCACGACCACGCACCAGCGCCTCAGCGACGCGGAGCGCGCCGCGCTCGGCATCGGCGACGGGCTGTTGCGCCTGTCCGTCGGCCTCGAGGATCCCGAGGACCTCGTCGAGGACCTCGTCGCCGCGCTCGACCGGGCGCGGCCCGCGGAGATACGCGCGGCCTCCTGAGCCTCAGCGGAACGTGCGGAGCGCGGCGGCGAGGCGCGCGCCCGCCGTCACCAGCGTCATCGCCGCGAACACGAGCGCGATCGCCGGGAACCAGGCCGGGAACAGGCAGAAGAGCAGGAACGCGGCGAGCGTCTCCGTCGCCTCGGCCAGCCCGGCGGTGAAATAGAGCGACTTCTGCCCCCGGATCGCGGTCGAGAGGCCCCGCTTCTCCGCCATCACGGCGTAGGCGAGGAAGCTCGAGCCGTTCACGTAGAAGCTGAACAGGAGGACGGCGCCCGCGACGGCGTTCTCCGCCGGGTCGGCGAGCACGAAGCCGAGCGGCACCAGCCCGTAGAAGGCGAAGTCGAGCACGATGTCGAGGAAGCCGCCGCGGTCGGTCCTGGCGCTGTGCCGCGCGACGGCGCCGTCGAGCCCGTCGCAGAGGCGGCTGAGGAGGATGAGCCCGGCCGCGATCAGGAATCCCCCGGCCCAGATCGCGGCGAAGGCCGCCACGCCCAGCGCGAAGCCGGTCCAGGTGACGC
>JAEZEK010000204.1 GCA_023417735.1 Pseudomonadota bacterium
GGTGAAGCCGCCGCCCATCGCTTCCAGCAGCACGAGGTCGCCCTTCTTGATCCGGCCGTCCCGTCGCGCCTCGTCGAGCGCGAGCGGAATCGATGCGGCGGAGGTGTTGCCGTGCCGTTCGACGGTGCACACGACCTTCTCCGACGCGATGCCGAGCTTCTTCGCGCTCGCGTCGATGATGCGCTTGTTGGCCTGGTGCGGCACGAACCAGGCGATGTCGTCCGCATCCGTCCCGGTCGCCGCGAAGGCCTGGTCGATCACGTCGGCGATCATCCCGACTGCGTGCTTGAAGACCTCGCGGCCTTCCATCCGGAGATGGCCGACGGTGCGCGTCGAGGACGGGCCGCCGTCGACATAGAGCTTCTCCTTGTGCTGCCCGTCCGACCGCAGATGCGAGGTCAGGATGCCGCGGTCGGTGACCTCGCCGGGCTGTTCCTGCCCCTCGAGCACGACGGCGCCCGCGCCGTCGCCGAAGAGGACGCAGGTCGTCCGGTCGGTCCAGTCGAGGATGCGCGAGAAGGTTTCCGCGCCGATGACGAGCGCGCGCTTGAACTGGCCGGTCCGCAAGAGCGCGTCGGCGGTCGACAGCGCGAAGACGAAGCCGGTGCAGACTGCCTGCAGGTCGAACGCCGCGCCGTGATGGGTGCCGAGCCGGTTCTGGACCGCCACGGCCGTCGCCGGGAAGGTATTGTCCGGCGTCGACGTGCCGACCACGATGAGGTCGATGTCGCTCGCCGCCATTCCGGCGTCGGCGAGGGCCCGCTCGGCCGCCGCCACCGCCAGGTCCGACGTCATCTCGCCTTCCGCCGCGATGTGGCGCTCCCTGATGCCGGTCCGCTGGACGATCCACTCGTCGGACGTGTCCACGAGCGTCGCGAGATCGGCGTTCGTCAGGACCTTCTCGGGAAGATAGCTGCCGGTCCCAAGGACCACGGATCGAATCATGCGCTCTCTGCTCCGGCGGGTATCGCTGCCGGCCGCGCCTGCACCGCGATGCGATGCTTCACAATCTGGTCGAGCAGATCGTGCCGGGCCATTTCCCGCGCCAATTCCACCGCACTCGCGAATCCCTCCGCGTCCGTGCCGCCGTGGCTCTTGATCACCATTCCGTTCAAACCCAGGAACACGCCGCCATTGACCTTGCGGGGATCCATCTTCTCGCGCAGCCGGTCGAAGGCGGAACGCGCGAGCAAGTAGCCGAGCCGCGCCATCATCGTCCGCGACATCGCCGCACGCAGGTATTCGGCGATCTGCCGGGCGGTGCCTTCGGCGGTCTTCAGCGCGATGTTGCCGGCGAAGCCCTCCGTCACCACGACGTCGACCGTGCCCTTGCCGAGGTCGTCGCCTTCCACGAAGCCGCGGTACTCGAAGTGCACCCGGTCGCTCTCGCGCAGGATCTGGCCCGCCTTGCGGACCTCCTCCATGCCCTTGATCTCCTCGACGCCGACATTGAGCAGCGCCACCGTCGGGCGCTCCAGGTCGAACACCGCCTGCGACATGGCCGCGCCCATGACGGCGAAGTCGACCAGCATCTGCGCGTCCGAACCGATCGTCGCGCCGACGTCGAGCACGATGCTCTCGCCCCGCAAGGTCGGCCAGATCGCCGCGATCGCCGGCCGCTCTATGCCTTCCATCATCCTGAGGCAGAACTTCGACATCGCCATCAGCGCGCCGGTGTTGCCGGCGGAAACGGCCGCCCTCGCCTCGCCGTCGCGCACCGCCTGGATGGCGCGCCACATGCTCGATTTCCACCGCCCCTTGCGGAGCGCCTGGCTCGGCTTGTCGTCCATCTGCACGGCGACGTCGCAGTGATGGAGCACGGCGACGGCCGCGAGCGCCTCGTGCCGCGCCAGGATCGGCCCGACCAGTTTCGAATCGCCATAGATGACGAAACGCAGGTCCGGGCATCGTTCCAGTGCGAGAGCCGCCCCGCCGATGATCACGCCCGGGCCGCGGTCGCCGCCCATGGCGTCCAGCGAGATCGTGATCGGCTCAGCCATTCATGAAGTGCGTCCCTCGGCGCTGCGGCCGGACAATAGCGTCTGGTGCCGCCGAAACAAGCAGCCAGCCGCACCTGATAGTCGCCGCCACGGCTCTTGCGCAAGCCGCGCGCGCCGACTAGCCAGCAGCAAGGGAGGAGCGGATGAAGCCGGATACGGTCCGAACGCGCGCGGATCTCAAGCGGGTCGTCGACGAATGGCGCCGCGGCCGCCTCTCCGTCGCCATGGTGCCCACGATGGGCGCGCTCCATGCCGGCCACCTGGCCCTTGTCCGCGCCGCGTCCGAGGCGGCGGACCGCGTGGTGGTGACGCTCTTCGTCAATCCGAAGCAGTTCGGCCCGGCCGAGGATTTCGGCTCCTATCCCCGCACCGAGGAGAGCGACCGCGCGCTGCTGGCGGAGCTCGGCGTGGACGTTCTGTTCGCACCCTCGGCCGCGGAGATGTACCCGGCCGGCTTCGCCACTTCGGTCAGCGTGGGCGGCCCCGCGGAGGGCCTGGAGACGGCGTTCCGCCCGCACTTCTTCTCCGGCGTCGCGACCGTCGTCGCCAAGCTGCTGATCGCCGGCCTGCCCGACAGGGCGTTCTTCGGCGAGAAGGACTACCAGCAGCTCCTCGTCGTCCGCCGCATGGCCGCCGACCTCGGGCTCCCGACGGAGATCGTCGGCTGCCCCACCGTTCGCGAGCCGGACGGCCTCGCCCTTTCCTCGCGCAACGCCTATCTCGACGCGCGCGAGCGGGCGGCCGCGCCGGCGCTTCACCGCGGGATGGCGGAGGCCGCGGAGCGGATCCGTTCGGGCGAGCCGCCGGAGCAGGCCATCGCGGAAGCCCTCGCAGACATCCGCGGCGCCGGTTTCGTGGTCGATTATCTCGAGGTCCGCAACGCCGACACCCTCGCCCCGGTCGCGGACTGGCGGGCGGACCCGCTTCGCATGCTCGCCGCGGCCCGCCTCGGCCGCACCCGGCTCATCGACAACATTCCGGTGCCGAATCCGGCGTGAGGGGACGCGGTGCGCCAGAGGCCGCGCCTTGCCGCGCATCCGGGCCGCGGCTATAGCTCCGCGCCGAAAACCCACCCCAAAGACAGCAGGGCATCCTATGGCGATCGAGCGCACCTTCTCCATCATCAAGCCGGACGCGACGGAGCGGAACATCACCGGCAAGATCATCGACAAGCTGGAAGGCGCCGGCCTCCGCGTCGTCGCGCAGAAGCGCATCCGGATGACCCGGCAGCAGGCAGAGGGCTTCTACGCCGTCCACAAGGAGCGGCCGTTCTTCGGCGAGCTCGTGGAGACGATGACCGCCGGCCCGGTGGTGGTCCAGGTGCTCGAAGGCGAGGACGCGATCGCGAAGAACCGCGAGATCATGGGCGCCACCAACCCGAAGGACGCCGCGCCCGGCACGATCCGCAAGGAGTTCGCCCGCTCCATCGGCGAGAACTCGGTGCACGGCTCCGACGGCCCGGACACGGCGAAGCAGGAGATTGCGTTCTTCTTCAAGGACGACGAGATCGTCGGCTGAGCCCCGCGTGGCCGGCGCGGCCGGCCCGACGCCACCCTGATCAGCGGGGCCCGCCCACCCGGGCCCCGTTCCATTTCAGCCGGCGGCGGCCGCGAACGCCTGCTCGAGGTCGGCGATGATGTCGTCCTTGTCCTCGAGCCCGACCGAGAGGCGGATCACGTCGGGTCCCGCGCCGGCGGACGCCTTGTGCTCGTCGGGCACCTGCCGGTGCGTCGTCGACGCCGGGTGGATGATCAGGGAGCGCACGTCCCCGATATTGGCGAGGTGCGAGAAGAGCTTCACGTTCTCGACGATGGCCACGCCGGCGTCATAGCCGCCGCGCACGCCGAAGGTCATGACGGCGCCGGCCCCCTTTGGCACGTAGCGCTTCGCCAGATTGTGGTAGCGGTCGCCGGGCAGCCCCGCATAGCTCACCCAGGTCACCTGCGGATGCTCCGAGAGCCACTCGGCGACCGCCAGCGCGTTCTCGCAATGGCGCTGCATCCGCAGCGGCTGCGTCTCGATGCCCTGCAGGATCATGAAGGCGTTGAACGGCGAGATCGCCGGGCCGAGGTCGCGCAGCCCCAGCACCCGGCAGGCGATCGCGAAGGCGAAGTTGCCGAACGTCTCGTGCAGGACGATGCCGTGATACTCCGGCCGCGGTTCCGACAGCATCGGATAGCGACCCTCGCGCGACCAGTCGAACGAGCCGGCGTCCACGATGACGCCGCCCATGGACGTGCCGTGGCCGCCGAGGAACTTGGTGAGCGAATGCACGACCACGTCGGCGCCGTGCTCGATCGGCCGGCAGAGGTAGGGGGTCGCGAGCGTGTTGTCGACGACGAGCGGCACGCCGGCGCGCCTGGCGACCTGCGCGATCGCCTCGATGTCGACGACGATCCCGCCGGGATTGGCGATCGATTCGATGAAGATCGCCTTGGTGCGCGGCGTGATCGCGCTCTGGAAGCTCGCGACGTCGTCGGTGTCCGCCCACACGACGTTCCAGCCGAAGCTCTTGAAGGACTGGCTGAGCTGGTTGATGGAGCCGCCATAGAGCTTCTTCGCCGCGACGATCTCGTCGCCCGGCTTCATCATCGTGTGGAACGCGATCATCTGGGCGGCGTGGCCGGACGCGACGGCGAGCGCCGCCGTACCGCCCTCGAGCGCCGCGACCCGCTCCTCGAGCACGGCCTGGGTCGGATTCATGATCCGGGTGTAGATGTTGCCGAAGGCCTGCAGCCCGAACAGCGACGCGGCGTGGTCGACGTCGTCGAACACGAACGAGGTCGTCTGGTAGATCGGCGTGGCGCGCGCGCCGGTCGCCGGATCCGGCTGTGCGCCGGCATGGATCGCGAGCGTATCGAATCCCGGGCTTCTCTGTTCGGACATCATGTTCCCTCACCTCGGTCGCCGGCCGCTCCGGCGCCGCGCATTCTCTAGCCCATCCGTTCCCGCCCGCGCAAAGCCTGCCGGGCCGCTCGAACGGCGGGAGGACCTCGCCCGCGCGCGAGCCGGCGCGCATCGCGGCAGCGCGCTCAATCGTATTTCCGGAGGTCCTCGATCGCCTTGCCGTCGTTCGGCAGCGTGCCCGGCGCGACCGCTTCCACCTCGCCCCGGAGCCGGGTCTCGGCCTGCAGCGTCGCCGCGACTGCGGCGGGATCGAACGATTGGTCGGTCTTCGGCTCGGCCCGCAGCGTCATGCGGTCCTGTCCCCCGGCCCGCTCGACGACGAGCCGGGCGCGGCCGATCTCCGGGTGCCGCTTCAGGACGGCCGCGATCTGCGCCGGATCGACGAACATGCCCTTCACCTTGGTGCGCTGGTCGGCGCGGCCGAGCCAGCCGCGGAGGCGGGTATTGGTCCGCCCGCAGGGCGACGGACCGGGCAGGACGGCGGAGAGGTCGCCGGTGCCGAAGCGCACGAGCGGATAGGCCGGGTTGAGCGTCGTCACCACCACCTCGCCGACCTCCCCGTCCGGCAGGGGCTCGCCGGTGCCGGGCCGCACGATCTCCACCAGCATGTCCTCGCTCGCGACGAGCCCGGGGCAGACCGCGCCTTCGTGCATGGCCTCGTAGGCGATCACCCCGACATCGGCGATCGCATAGGCCTGCGTCACCGAAATGCCGCGCCCGGCGTAGAACTGCCGCAGCTTCGGGAAGAGCGCCCCGCCGGAGACCAGCGCGCGCCGCAGCGAGGAGACGTCCTTGCCGGTTTCCGCGGCCTTTTCGAGGATCACCTTCAGGAAGTCGGGCGTGCCGACGTAGCCCGTCGCCCCGAGGGCGGCGATCGCCTCGGCCTGCCGCTCACTCTCGCCGGGCCCGGAGGGAAACACGTTGCAGCCGAGCGCGCGCAAACCCTCGTCCAGCATGAATCCCCCGGGGGTCACGTGGTACGAGAAGCAGTTGACGACGCGATCGCCGCGCCGGAACCCCGCGGCATGAAGCGCGCGGGAAACGGCCCAGGGGTCGATCCCGGGCGGCTGCGGCTCCCAGATCGGCCCGGGCGACATGAACATGCGCGTGCCGACGAGCGCGGCCGCCGGGGCGAAGCCGCCGAAGGGCGGGTCCTCGGCCTGGAGCGCCTTGAGGCGGTTCTTCCGAAGCACCGGCAGGCCGGAAAGCGCTTCGCGCGACGTGATCGACGCGGGATCGACGGACGTGAGATGGCGCTTCAGCCCGGGCGCGGCAGCGAGCGCGGCCTGGAGGAACTCCGAGAACCGCGTGAAGAAGAGGGCTTCCCGCTCCGCCGGGTCGCGCGTTTCCAGGCTGTCGAAATGGTCGGCCATGTCTCCCCCGCCAGGCTTCGGCGCGAACCGGCCGTCAGGCCAGCCAGCGCTTGCGGCGCTTGTAGTGCTTCACGTCGCGGAACGACTTCCGCCCCTCGCCGCCGATGCCGAGATAGAATTCCTTCACGTCGGCGTTCTCCCGGAGCGAAGCGGCCGGCCCGTCGAGCACGACGCGCCCGGATTCCAGGATGTAGCCGTAATCGGCGAAACGGAGCGCGATGTTCGTGTTCTGCTCGGCCAGCAGGAAGGACACCTGCTCCTGCCGGTTGAGCCGCGCGACGATCTCGAAGATCTCCTCCACGAGCTGGGGCGCGAGGCCCATCGACGGCTCGTCGAGAAGGATCATGTTCGGGCGGCTCATCAGCGCGCGGCCGATTGCGGTCATCTGCTGCTCGCCGCCGGACGTGTAGCCCGCCTGCGAGCCGCGCCGCTCGCGCAGCCTCGGGAAATAGCTGTAGACGAGGTCGAGGTCGCGCCTGATGGCGGCCGCGCCGTCGCGCCTGGTGAAGGCCCCCGTCATGAGGTTCTCCTCCACCGTCAGGTGCCCGAAGCAGTGCCTGCCCTCCATCACCTGGATGCAGCCCCGCCGCACCAGGGCGTTCGGCGAGAGCGAATCGACGCGCTCGCCGCGGAACTCGATGCTGCCCTTGGTCACCTCGCCGCGCTCCGCCCGCAGGAGGTTCGAGATCGCCTTGAGGGTGGTCGTCTTGCCGGCCCCGTTCGCGCCGAGCAGGGCGACGATCCCGCCTTGCGGCACGCTGAGCGACACGCCCTTCAGGACGAGGATGACGTGGTCGTAGATGACCTCGATGTTGTTCAGGACGAGGATCGGGGCGGCGGAGGCGGCAGCCGCACCATGTGCCGTTTCAGTCGCAGTCGCCATCGCCGCTGCCCCATCGTGAAGAGGTGCCGCCCGGCGAATGCCGCCGGGCGGGAATGCCGATCAGCTCCGGGCGCATGCCTCAGTGCGCTCCGGCCAGGGGGCGTTCGCCGCGACATAGTCGTCGGCCGCCTTCTGGAGGAGCGGCCCGACGACGTCGGTCATCGGCTCGAACCAGTCCGACGCCTGCACCCATTTCGATCCGTCCCATTCCTGGACGTAGACCTTGTGGTGGCCGGAATGGTTCTCGCAGGTGATCTTGATCGGGGACATGAAGCCCTCGAGCCCGATCTCCTTCAGCCGCTCCTCGCTGATGTCGAGGTTCTCGAGCCCGACCCGCATGTCCTCGGCGGTGATCGCCTTCTTCCCGGTGATCTCCTGCGCGGTCCTGATCCCTTCGGCCATCAGCACGGCGTTCATGACGCCGCGGTTGTAGAGGTTCTCGCCGAACTTCGCGGCCTCGACCTGGCTCTTTCCGGCGTCCACCACGTGCTTCTTGATGTCCTGGAGAGCGGGATAGTCCGGGCCGACGCCGTTGATGTTCAGCGTCCGGTAGCCCTTCGCCTCCTGCCCGCCGGCGCGCGCATCGTCCTCGCCGCCGGACCACCAGACCCCGTAGAACTTGTTCATGGGGTACCGGATCTTGGTGGCTTCCTTCACCGCGGTGGGGTTCATGGCGCCCCAGCCCCAGATGATCATGTAGTCCGGCCGGTCGCGGCGGACGTTCAGCCATTGCGACGACTGGTTCTGCATCTCCTGGCCGGGCACCGGATATTGCACGAGCTGGAAGCCGTACTTCTCGGCCAGCTGCTGGAGCAGCGGAATGGGCTCGCGGCCGTAGCCGGCATCAAGGAAGATGTAGCCGATCTTCTTGCCCTTCAGATTGTCGATCCCGCCTTCCTGCTCGCCGATGTGCTTGATGACCGCCGAGGCGCCGTCCCAGTAGGTGTCGGGAGGGATGAAGACCCACGGGAACTTCTCGCCCTGCGCCGAGGCCGAAAGGCCGTAGCCCATGGAGAGCACCGGGATCTTGTCGACGCCGGCCTTGGGGATGACCTGCAGCGTGATGCCGGTCGACCAGGGATTGAAGACGACGGTCTTCTTGGCCTTGGCGGCCTCGTAGCACTCGACGCCCTTCTGCGTGTCGTAGCCGGTCTCGCACTCCTCGACCTGGATCCGCACGCCGCCGACGCCGCCGTCGCGCTCGTTCAGCATCCGAAGGTAGTCGTGCATGCCGTTCGCGATCGGGATGCCCGAGCCGGCATAGGGGCCGGTGCGATAGGTCGGCAGCTGGATGAAGATCGATTCCTGCGCGCTCGCCGCCGCAATGCCGGCGAGGAGCGCGATGCAGCCGATGCCGGCCGTCAGCACTTTCCGCTTCATTCCTTCCTCCCAATCTGGCGTTTTCGCCTGTTCCGGACCGCCTTCCCCACCGGAGCGGTCCCTGTCCGGATTCTATGGCGGCGCCGCAGCGGCCGGCAATCCGCCGTGCGGCCCGCAAACCCTCCTCAGCCGTACGGGAACGGCCAGACCTTCAGCTTCTCCTTGCCGATCTGCCAGAGCCGCGCGAGCCCGTGCGGCTCCACGATGAGCAGAAACACGATGAGCGCGCCGACCAGCATGAAGGTGAGGTGCTGCACCGTCTCGGCGCCGACCGAGATCCCGATCGCGGGCAGGACCGAGCGAAGCACCACCGGCAGCACCCAGATGAAGGCGGCGCCCATGTAGCAGCCGATCAGGCTGCCGAGCCCGCCGAGGATCGCCATGAAGAGGATCTGGAAGGAGAGCCGGATCGAGAAGGATGACGGCTCGGCCGCGCCCAGCCAGAAGAACACCATCATCGCGCCGGCGACGCCGCAGATGTAGGACGACACGAAGAACGCCGACAGCTTGGCGCGCAGCGGCCTCACCCCGATCAGCTCCGCGGCGATGTCCATGTCGCGGATCATCATCCAGCTCCGCCCGATGTGGCCCCGCAGCACGTTCTTGATGAGGAGCGTGAAGGCGAGCACGATCGCCAGCACGATGAAATAGCGCGTCAGCGGGTGGGCCGCCGGGCCGGACGCGATCATCCCGAAGGCGCGCCGCGTCGGCACCTCGATCGCGCCCGACGGGTTGTAATTGTAGAGCCAGGGGATGCGGATGAACGCCCATTCCAGGAAGAACTGCGCGGCGAGCGTCGTCACCGCCAGATAGAGCCCCTTGATCCGGAGCGACGGCAGCCCGAACAGCACGCCGATCCCGGCGGCGAAGAACCCGGACAGGAGCACGAGCAGGATGATGTTGGCGCCGGGGAAGTAGGTCGCCAGCTTGTAGCAGGCATAGGCGCCGACCCCCATGAAGGCCCCCGTCCCGAGCGACAGCTGGCCGGCATAGCCCGTCAGCACGTTCAGCCCGATCGTCGCCAGCGCGAAAATCAGGAACGGGATCATGATGGAGGTGAGGAAGAAGGAATCGGCCCAGAGCGGTATCACGACGACGGCCACGATCAGGGCGACGGCGAGCCCGATGCGGTCCTCCCGCAGCGGGAAGACGGCCATGTCGGCCTCGTAGCTCGTCTTGAACTGGCCCGCCTCGCGATAGAACATCGGTCCTCACACAGCCGGTTCGTCTTCGGCGCGCTGCCGCATCGCGCGCGAGCGGCCGGTGCTTTCCCCGGCCTCGGAGCGGAACGTGCCCGCCACCAGGTTCGGCCCCGCCACCTGCCAGTCGACCGACGCCCCGATGTCCCTGTCGGGATGGGCGGGCGAACGCTCGACGATCTCGAGCGTCACCCGGCCGCCCTCGATGCTGCCGGCGATCGCCAGAAGGGAGCGCTCCGTCGACGGGATGAGCTCGTGGCCGACCCGGTACTTCTCGCCCGAGCCGGTGATGCGGGTGCCGTCCTGCCGGAGCGCGACCTGGAAGCGGATCTCGAGGCCGACATAGCGCGCGACGCGCGATTGCGTGACGTGATGGATGACGTCCCACCGGCCGGCGAGGTCGACCGCGTCGTCCGCCATCCCGGTCCTCGGGGTGTCCGCCGCGCCCATGTCAGACCCGCTCGATGATGCGTTCGCCGAACAGCCCCTGCGGCCTGAACAGCAGGAAGATCAGCGCGATCACGTAGGCGAGCCAGCTCTCGATGCCGCTGCCGATCAGCGGGCCCCAGTAGATCTCGCCGAGCTTCTCGCCGATCCCGATGATGAGGCCGCCGACGATCGCGCCGGGGATGGAGGTGAAGCCGCCGAGGATCAGCACGGGAAGCGCCTTCAGCGCCACGATCTCGAGCGCGAAGGACACGTCGGAGCGCGCGCCCCACATGATGCCGGTGGCGAGCGCGACGATGCCGGCCGCGAACCAGACGATGGCCCAGATCTGGTTGAGCGAGATGCCGACCGAGAGCGCCGCCTGGTGGTCGTCCGCCACGGCGCGCAGCGCCCGGCCGATTCGGGTCTTGTTGAAGAAGATGCCGAGCACCATGACCATGACGATCGCGACCACGGCGGCGGCGATGTCGAGATGCTGCAGGACGACCAGTCCGGGCCCGCCGTCCGGGCCGAGGCCCGGCGGCTCGAACACGGTCGAGCCGGTCGGAAGACCGAGCTCCGAGGTGATCATCACCTTCGGGTTGCCGCCGAAGACGAACTCGCCGAGCCCGATCAGGAAATAGGTCAGCCCGATCGTCGCCATCAGCAGGATGATGTCCGGCTGGTTGACCAGGTGGCGCATGACGAGGCCCTCGACCGCCAGCGCGAGCACGCCCATGACGGCGATCGCCAGGATGAGCGCCAGCCAGGCCGGCACGCCTGCCTCGTGCAGGCCGACGAGGGTCAGCGCCGCGAACACGACCATGATGCCCTGCGCGAAGTTGATGACGCCGGACGCCTTGAAGATCAGCACGAAGCCGAGCGCGATGAGCGCGTAGAGGATGCCGCCGACGAAGCCTTCCCAGAGCACCTGCAGAAGGAAATCCGGCTGCGCCGCCATCTGCAGGAACGGGTCGATCAGGACGAGGTGGAGCGTGTTCATGGATCTCCCGCCTCAGTGCGCGACGCCGAGATAGGCATCGATGACGTCCTGGTTGGCCCTCACCTCGGCCGGGGGGCCGTCGGCGATCTTGCGCCCGTAATCGAGCACCACGACCCGGTCGGAGAGGTCCATGACGACACCCATGTCGTGCTCGATCAGCGCGATGGTCGTCCCGAAGAGCCGGTTCACCTCCACGATGAAGCGGCTCATGTCCTCCTTCTCCTCGAGGTTCATGCCGGCCATCGGCTCGTCGAGGAGAAGCAGCGTCGGTTCCATCGCGAGCGCGCGGCCGAGCTCCACGCGCTTCTGCAGGCCGTAGGGGAGCTTTCCGACCGGGGTCCGGCGGATGTGCTGGATCTCGAGGAAATCGATGATCTCCTCGACGCGCCTGCGGTGCGCCACCTCCTCGCGCCGCGCCGGTCCGAACCAGACGAGCTGCCAGAGCATGTTGCGGTGCATCTGGAGCGAGCGGCCGGCCATGATGTTGTCGAGCGTCGACATCCCCTTGAAGAGCGCGACGTTCTGGAACGTGCGGGCGATCCCCTGCTTGGCGGCCACATAGGGCCGCATGCGCCGGCGCACCTGGTCCCGGAAGGTGATCGTGCCCTCCTGCGGGTGGTAGAAGCCGTTGATGACGTTCAGCATCGAGGTCTTGCCGGCGCCGTTCGGGCCGATGATCGCGCGGATCTCGCCCTTCCTGATGTCGAACGAGATGTCGGAGATCGCCTTCACCCCGCCGAAGCGCAGCGAGACGTTGCGGACGTCGAGGAGGACCTCGGCCTCGACCTTGGCCGGAGCGCCTCCGGGGCCGCCCGCTTCCGCGCCGCTCCTCATTCGGCGGCCTCGGCGAACGGGGCGGCCTCGGCGGCGTAGACCTTCATGTCCCGGATCCGGAGGGTGGCGGCGATCACGCCCTTCCGGCCGTCCTCGAAGGTCACCTCCGTGCGGACCGCCTTCTCCGTCGAGCCGTCGTAGAGCGCCTCGATCAGCTCCCGGTAGCGCTCGGCGATGAAGCTCCGCCGCACCTTCTGCGTCCGAGTCAGTTCCCCGTCGTCGGCATCGAGCTCCTTGTGGAGCACCAGGAAGCGGTGGACCTGGGCACCCGCCATCAGCGGCTCCCTGGCGAGTTCCTGGTTCACCTGGTCGACGTTCGCCGCGATCATGTCGTAGACGGCCGGGTGCGCGGCGAGCTCCTGGTAGCTCGCATAGGAGATGTTGTTCCTCTCCGCCCAGTTGCCGAACGACACCAGGTCGATGTTGACGAAGACGCAGACCCTGTCGCGCCCGTCGCCGAACGCCACGGCCTCCTTGATGTTCGGGAAGAACTTGAGCTTGTTCTCGATGTATTTCGGCGGAAAGAGCGAGCCGTCCGTGAGCCGGCCGACATCCTTGGCGCGGTCGATGATCTTGAGGTGGCCGGCGGTGTCGAAGAAGCCGGCGTCGCCGGTGTGCACCCAGCCCTCGGCGGTCTTCGTCTCGCGCGTGGCCTCCTCCTGCTTGTAATAGCCGAGGAAGACCCCGGGAGAGCGGTAGAGCACCTCGCCGCTGTCGGCGATCCGGATTTCGACGTCGGGCGCGGGCCGCCCGACCGTGTCGGCCCGGATCTCCCCGTCCGGCTGCATGGTGATGTAGACGGACGCCTCGGTCTGCCCGTAGAGCTGCTTCAGGTTCAGCCCGAGCGAGCGGTAGAAGCGGAAGATCTCCGGCCCGATCGCCTCGCCCGCGGTGTAGCCGACCTTCAGGCGCGAGAAGCCCATGCGGCTGGCGACGGGGCCGTAGACGAGCACGCGGCCGAGCGCATAGAGCAGCCGGTCGGTGGCGGGCACCTTCTCGCGGTTCAGGATCTTCTCGCCGGACCGGTTCGCCACCGCCATGAAATAGCGGAACATCGCCCGCTTCAGCCGGCCGGCGTCTTCCATCCGCACCATGATGAGCGTGAGCAGCGTCTCGAACACCCGCGGCGGCGCGAAGAAATAGCTCGGCCCGATCTCCCGCCGGTCGGTGATGACCGTTTCCGGGCTTTCGGGGCAGTTCACGCAATAGCCGGCGAGATAGGCCTGCGCGTAGGAGAAGATGTGGTCGCCCACCCATGCCATCGGGAGGTAGGCGATGGTCTCCTCGCCCTCCCCGAGACGGTCGAACGCGTTCCCGTTTCTGGCCGACAACACGAGGTTGTCGAAGGACAGCATGACACCCTTCGGCCGGCCGGTGGTGCCGGACGTGTAGAGCAGGATCGCGAGGTCGGCGCCCTCGCCGCGCTCGATCGAGGCGAGCCAGCGCGCCTCCGCCTGCGCATCCTCGGCCAGGAGGGTTCGGCCCCGCTCCTGGACCGCCTCGAATGCGTGGAGGCGCGGATCGGTGTAGTCGCGAAGGCCACGCGTCTCGTCGTAGACGATGAGGTTCAGCCCGGGCATCTCGTCAGCCACGGACAGCACCTTGTCGACCTGCTCCTGGTCCTCGACGACGGCTGCCGCGATCTCCGCGTGCTGGAGCACATAAGCCATTTCGGATGCGATCGAGTCGGCGTAGAGCGGCACCGGCACGGCGCCGATCGCCTGCGCGGCGCACATCGCCCAGTAGAGGCGCGGCCGGTTCTGCCCGATGATGGCGACCTTCGCGCCGCGCTCCACGCCGAGCGCGGCGAGGCCGTTGGAGAAGGCGCGGACCTCGTCGAGCACCTCGCCCCAGGTCCAGCTCTGCCAGATTCCGAGATCCTTGTGGCGGTAGGCGGGCCGGCGACCGCGCTCGGCCGCGTTGCGGATCAAGAGCTTCGGAAAGGTGTCGTTGCGCGCCGGAACCGGCCGCACGCCATCCGCCATCGATATTCCCTACCCTCGAGCCGGCATCCTTCGGGGATGCTCTTGCTTGGCCGCACTCTACGGCAGGAACCTGCCAGATCAAAGAATGCCGCGACGATTGGCCGTTAGTCGTAGAACGCCCGCGCCGAAGCGCGCCCCGCCGGCTTGCGGCACTCCGCCGCGCGCGTCGGGCGGTCGATGCGAACCCGCCGCCGCTCGGCGGGCGTCTTCGTCCGAAAGTCTCTGCACGATCGTTGTGCAAAGGGCCTTCCCTGCCCTTCCTTTGTGCATCTCCGCCTTTCCTTCGCCTCGTCTCGGCCGGAATCCCGCGGCTGCGGCCGGTCGCTCCCTGCTGGCACGGCCCTTGCTCGATCGCTGCGATGGATAGCCGGACTGGCGTCCGAGGAGAGAATTGGGGGAGAGGCGTATGCTTCAAGGATTGGGGAAGGCCGTTCGCAGCCTGGCGATGGCAGCGGCTGCAGCGGCGCTTTCGGCGAGCGTGCAGTCCGCCGCAATGGCGCAGGAGACGATCAAGGTCGGCGTGCTTCATTCGCTGTCGGGCACGATGGCCATCAGCGAGACCACGCTGAAGGACGTCATGCTGATGCTCGTCGAGGAGCAGAACAGGAAGGGCGGCCTGCTCGGCAAGCAGCTGGAGGCGGTCGTCGTCGATCCCGCCTCGAACTGGCCGCTCTTCGCGGAGAAGGCGCGCGAGCTGATCACGGCGCAGCAAGTCGCCGCCGTCTTCGGCTGCTGGACCTCGGTCAGCCGGAAGTCGGTGCTGCCGGTCTTCAAGGAGCTGAACTCGATCCTCTTCTACCCCGTCCAGTACGAGGGCGAGGAAAGCGAGCGGAACGTGTTCTACACCGGCGCCGCGCCGAACCAGCAGGCGATTCCCGCCGTCGACTACCTGATGAACGAGGAAGGCGTCGAGCGCTGGGTGCTCGCCGGCACCGACTACGTCTATCCGCGCACCACGAACAAGATCCTCGAGGCCTACCTTCAGCAGAAGGGCGTGAAGGCCGAGGACATCATGATCAACTACACGCCGTTCGGCCACGCCGACTGGCAGACGATCGTCTCGGACATCAAGAAGTTCGGCTCGACCGGCAAGAAGACGGCGGTGGTGTCGACCATCAACGGCGACGCCAACGTTCCCTTCTACAAGGAGCTGGCGAACCAAGGCGTGAAGGCCACCGACATTCCGGTGGTCGCCTTCTCGGTCGGCGAGGAGGAGCTCGCCGGCGTCGACACCGGCCCGCTCGTCGGCCATCTCGCCGCATGGAACTACTTCCAGTCGATCGAGAGCCCGGCCAACGCCGAGTTCATCGAGAAATGGCAGGCATTCACGAAGAACCCGAACCGGGTCAGCAACGACCCGATGGAGGCCCACGTCATCGGCTTCAACATGTGGGTGAAGGCCGTGGAGAAGGCCGGGACCACCGATCCCGATGCGGTCATCGACGCGATCGTCGGCGTCGAGGTCCCGAACCTCACCGGCGGCACGTCGACGATGCTCGCGAACCATCACATCACCAAGCCGGTCTTCATCGGCGAGGTGAATGCCGAGGGCCAGTTCGACGTCGTCTGGCAGACCGACGACCTCGTTCCCGGCGACGCGTGGTCGGACTTCCTGGAAGGCTCCAAGGATCTCGAGGCGGACTGGGTGGAGAAGAAGTGCGGCAACTTCAACACCGCGACGGGCAAGTGCGGCGGCCAGACCTGAACGGCAAGGTCTGAAGAGCAGAGCCGGGCGGTTCATCCGCCCGGCCCACACCAGGAACCGCGATTCGGGACAGGTTCATGCCGCCGCTTCGGCCCTTGCGCGCGCTGCTTCTCATCATCGCCATTTGCCTCGCCAGCCTGCCGGTGCACGCCGATCCGATCGACGACGCGGCGGACCGGTTCGCGGGCGGCAGCTTCGACGCGATCGAGGAGGGGATATCCGCCTTGGCGGCGACGGGCTCGGATCGCGCCGCGGAGATCATCGCCGCGCTGGGCGACCGGCGGCTCCTGGTCGGGGCGGATGGCCTCTTCGTCCGGACCCGCGACGGCACCCTCGTCGCGGCACGAAGCGGGCTTCCCGCCACCGTCGATCCTGCCGCCCTCAAGGAGGTGCGGGTGAACAACCGCATCCGCCGCGCGGCCCAGGCGGCGCTCGGCGCGCTGACGCTGATGGCGCCCGATCCCGGTCGGCGCCTGCAGGCGGCGCGGGCGGTCTTCACGTCCCGCGACGCCACGGCCCTGCCGGCGCTCGCCGAAGCGATCGCCAAGGAGAGCGTCCCGCAGGTGCGGGCGGCCATGGAGATGGCCCGCGCCGCGATCCTGATCGGACAGAGCGATGCCCCCCTGCCCGACCGCCTCGCCGCCGTCGAGACGCTGCGCATGCGCGGCGATCGCAACGCGCTGGCCCTTCTCAACGCCATGCCGCAGGACGCTCCCGCCGAGCTGCGCGAGGCGGCATCGGCCGCGGCAGCGTCCATCGAACAGCGCCTGCAGATCGCGGCGATCGGCCAGAACGTCGCCTACGGCATCAGCCTCGGTTCCGTCCTGCTGCTCGCGGCCGTCGGCCTCGCCATCACCTTCGGCGTGATGGGCGTCATCAACATGGCTCACGGCGAGATGGTCATGATCGGCGCCTACGCCACCTTCATCGTGCAGGAACTCGTCCGCACCCATGCCCCCGGGCTGTTCGGCGCCTCCCTCTTCATCGCCGTTCCGGTCGCGTTCCTCACGGCGGGCGCGGTCGGCGTCGCCATCGAGCGCGGCGTCATCCGCTTCCTCTACGGCCGGCCGCTGGAGACGCTGCTCGCCACCTGGGGCATCTCGCTGGTGCTCCAGCAGGCGGTCCGCACGATCTTCGGCCCGACCAACCGCGAGGTCGGCACGCCGGCCTGGATGAGCGGCGCCTTCGACCTCTGGGGGATGACGCTGACCTGGAACCGGCTCGCCATCGTCGTCTTCGCGCTCGCCGTCTTCGCCGCCCTGCTGCTCGTCCTGCACAAGACGCCGCTTGGGCTCCAGATCCGGGCGGTCACGCAGAACCGGCGCATGGCCGCCTCGATGGGCATCCGCACCGACCGCGTCGACGCAATGACCTTCGGCCTCGGCTCGGGCGTCGCCGGCATGGCCGGGGTCGCCCTCAGCCAGATCGACAACGTCTCGCCGAACCTCGGCCAGGGCTACATCATCGACAGCTTCATGGTCGTCGTGTTCGGC
>JAEZEK010000219.1 GCA_023417735.1 Pseudomonadota bacterium
ATCACGCTGGGGCCGCGTATCCTGCGGGCCGAAACCGCCTGCATTTCCGCCACTGCGCTGTGGATGGCGGTGGCCGGAGACTGGTCTTCACAGGAATGTTAGACTGACCGGTACAAAAAGTTCTGGCGCGGCGCCGAAGGGCGCACT
This sequence comes from Pseudomonadota bacterium, assembly GCA_023417735.1. Lineage (GTDB taxonomy): Bacteria > Pseudomonadota > Alphaproteobacteria > Rhizobiales > Afifellaceae > Propylenella. The sequence goes on from JAEZEK010000219.1 coordinate 148, forward strand.
AATTCCGCGCCCATGAGCACTCGTGAGGTTTCGGATCGCGAAGATCCGGTTATCGAAAGCCTGTCCCAACTCGCCGAGCCGATGGCCGCGGGCGAAAAGCCGCGCGAGGCGTGGCGGATCGGCACCGAGCACGAGAAGTTCGGCTTCTACCATGACGGCCACCGGCCGGTGCCCTATGCCGGCCCGAAGGGCGTGCGGGCGCTCCTGGAAGGCATGCAGGGCCTCCTCGGCTGGGAGCCGATCATGGACGGCGAGAACATCATCGGCCTCGTCGATCCGGTCGGGGGCGCGGCGATCTCGCTCGAGCCGGGCGGCCAGTTCGAGCTCTCCGGCGCGCCGCTGCGCTCCATCCACCAGACCTGCCGGGAGGTGCATGCCCATCTCGCGCAGGTCCGCGAAATCGCCGATCCGCTCGGCATCGGCTTCCTCGGCCTCGGCATGAGCCCGAAATGGCGGCGCGAGCAGACGCCGGTCATGCCCAAGTCGCGCTACAGGATCATGTCGGACTACATGCCGAAGGTCGGCTCGCTCGGCCTCGACATGATGTTCCGCACCTGCACCGACCAGGTGAACCTCGATTTCGAGAGCGAGGCCGACATGCGCGACAAGATGCGCATCGGGCTCGCGCTCCAGCCGGTCGCGACGGCGCTCTTCGCCAACTCGCCGTTCACCGACGGCAAGCCGAACGGCTTCGTGTCCTACCGGGCGGAGATCTGGCGCGACACCGACGCCGACCGCACCGGCATGCTGCCCTTCGCGTTCGCCGACGGCTTCGGCTTCGAGCGCTACGTCGACTGGGCGCTCGACGTCCCGACCTATCTCGTCGTCCGCGACGGGCATTACCACGACATGACCTCGGTCACCTTCCGGCAGTTCCTGGAGGGGCGGCATCCGGAGGGCCTTCCCGATCCCCGGCCGACCATGGGCGACTGGAAGAACCACCTCTCCAGCCTCTTCCCCGAGGTGCGGCTGAAGACCTATCTCGAGATGCGCGGCGCCGACGGCGGGCCGTGGCGGCGGATCTGTGCCCTGCCGGCCTTCTGGGTCGGCCTCCTCTACGACGACACCTCGCTTTCGGCCGCGCGCGACATGATCGCCGACTGGACCGAGGCGGAGCGCGAAGCGCTGCGTGCCGCGGTGCCGCGGTCGGGGCTCGCCACCCCGTTCCGCCGGACGACGGTGCTGGAGATCGCGCGCGAGGCCGTCCGCCTCGCCCAGGACGGGCTCAGGCGCCGCGCCATCGCCGGCAACGGCGCCCCCGACGAGACCGGGTATCTCGCGCCGCTGGAGGAGACGCTCGCGCTCGGTCGCACCCCGGCCGAGAGCCTGCTCCGGCAGTACCAGACGCGCTGGGGCCATTCGGTCGAGCCGATCTTCGACGAATACGCCTACTGAGGGGTCCGGGCCCGCCCCGGACGCCGAGCCAATCCGAAACCCCGCAGGCCGGGACGGGCGCACGCCCCGCACCGCCAAGGAGCCGACCGTGGCAGGATCCACGCCCGTCCCGGGTGCCGCTTCGCCGGATCGCGGCACCCAGCCTCCGGGCGTCGACTACGCCCTGTTCGCCGCCACGGTGATGCTCTGGGGCACGACCTGGATCGCGCTGAAGCTGCAACTCGGCACCATCGCGCCGCAGGTCTCGCTCGTCTGGCGCTTCCTGATCGCGGCGCCGATCATGCTGATCGTGGCGCGGTCGCTCGGCGCGCCCCTCCTCTTCCCGCTGCGCACGCATCTGCGCTTCGTGCTGCTCGCCGCGCTGATGTTCTCCACGAACTTCATGCTCTTCTACAATGCCGGGACGTTCGTGGTGTCCGGCCTGCTCTCCGTCATCTTCTCGCTCGCCTCGGTCCTCAACATCCTGCTCGCCGCGGTCATCCTGAAGGAGCCGATCCGCGGCCGCGTCGCGGCCGGCGCGCTGCTCGGCGTGACCGGCGCGATCCTGCTGTTCGGGCACGAGGTCGACGCGAGCGCGCTCGGCCTGCAGGCGCTCGTCGGGCTCGGCCTCGGCACGCTCGGCACGCTCTCCTTCTGCCTCGGCAACATGATGTCGGCAGCGACCCAGCGCGACGGCATCCCCGTGCTCTCCAGCACCGCCTGGGGCATGGTCTACGGCGTCGGCATCAACGCGGCGGTTGCGCTCGCGACGGGAGCCTCCTTCGCGATCGACCCGGAGCCCGCCTATCTCCTGTCGCTCGTCTGGCTGGCGATCCCCGGGTCGGTCGGCGCATTCTGGATCTATCTCGCGCTGCTCGGGCGCATGGGCGCCGACCGGGCCGCCTACACGACGGTGCTCTCGCCCGTCCTCGCCCTCCTCGTGTCGACCCTCTTCGAGGACTATCGCTGGTCGGCGATGGCCTTCGGCGGCATCGCGCTGGTCGTCGCCGGCAACGTGCTCGTCCTCACCGGCCGCCGCGCCCCTCAGCGCCCCTCCGGGCGCGCCTCGGAGGCGAGAATCGATTCGATCGCACGCTGATAGGCCTCGCCGAGCCGGCGGCTCGATTCGATCGCATTGCCGAACAGCGCCTGGCCCGCGGCCGCGGAGGCGGCGGCCGGATCGGCGCCCGCGCCCCCGCCGGATTGCGGCTGCATCCCCGCCGCCGCCGCGAACGGGTTCGACG
>JAEZEK010000235.1 GCA_023417735.1 Pseudomonadota bacterium
CGATGTCGGTGTAGATGATGGCCGCCACGCCGGCGCCCTCGAAGCGGCGCGCGAGCTCGCCCGCGTCGAGCTCGGACGTCTCCGCCCAGCCTTCCACCGCGACCTTGCCGCCGCGCGCGTCGATGCCGACGGCAATGCGCCCCGGCCAGCGCCGCGCGGCCGATCTGACGAGCTCCGGGTCGCGCACGGCGACCGTGCCGAGGATCACGCGCGCGACGCCCTTGCCGAGCCAGGCCTCGATCTGTGTCTCGCTGCGGATCCCGCCCCCGAGCTGCACCTGCATGCCGCCGGCGAGGCGGGCGAGGATCGCGTCGACCGCGGCGCCGTTCCGGCTCTCGCCCGCGAACGCGCCGTCGGGGTCGACGACGTGCAGCCACGGAAAGCCGATCGCGCGGAAGGCGTCCGCCTGGGCGGCGGGATCGGCATTGTAGACGGTCGCGTCCGCCATCTCGCCCTTCCTGAGGCGGACGCAGGCGCCGTCCTTGAGGTCGATCGCCGGGAAGAGGATCACGGCGACCAGCGCAGGAAGTTGCCGATCAGCGCCAGCCCGAGATGCTGGCTCTTCTCGGGGTGGAACTGCGTGCCGGCGATGTTGTCGCGCGCCACGATCGCGGTGATCGGGCCGCCGTAATCCGCCGTCGCGACCACGTGCCCCGGATCCGTCGGGACGACGTGGTAGGAATGGACGAAATAGGCGTCGAGGCCGTCCGCGCCGGTCGGGATGCCGGCGAGGACCGGGTGCTCGCGCCGGACGTCCAGGCTGTTCCAGCCCATGTGCGGGATCTTGAGCGCGGGATCGGCCGGCGTGATCTCGACGACGTCGCCGGGGATCCAGCCGAGCCCCTCGACGACCTCCTTCTCCAGCCCGCGCGAGGCCATCAGCTGGCAGCCGACGCAGATCCCGAAGAACGGCCGGCCGCGGCCGATCACGGCCTCCCCGAGGGCGTCGACCATGCCCGGCACCGCGTCGAGGCCGCGCCGGCAGTCCGCGAACGCGCCCACGCCCGGCAGCACGATGCGGTCGGCCCGCCGGACGATCTCGGCGTCGGCCGTGACCGCGACCGCGATCCCGCCGATCTCGCCCGCCGCGCGCTCGAACGCCTTGGCGGCGGAGTGCAGGTTGCCGGAGCCGTAGTCGATGATCGCGACCTTCATGTCCCCGCCCTCGGGAAGAGGCCCATCACCTCGTCGCCCTCGCGGCGGTCGGGCTGGTAGGCCGGCCAGGTCCGGGGCGCAGGCTGCTGCGCCGGCGCCCGCCGGGCCTCCCGCGCGTGGTCCTTGAAGTAGCGCATCTCGGCCTCGTCGAGCGTCCGGCCGAACGTGCCGCCGAGCTCCGACCATCCGCGGCGGGCGAGCGACCAGCGCCGCAGATTGTTCGCCTCGAGCGCGAGGAGCACCGCGCCGAGAAGGGCGACGAAGCCGATCGGCGCGTCCGGAAAGGCCGTGCCCAGCCCGTAGAGCGCCGCCGCATAGACGAGATAGAGCACGAACGGGATCCACATCCGGTGCCACAGCAGCCAGAGCGCCGGGAAGAACAGCGCGGGCCAGCAGAAGCCCTCCTTCACGAGGCGGATGCGCTCGGGATCGCCGTCGGGCGGCGCGTGCACGGTGTAGGCGGCCATGAGGTGTCCTAGCCCGCGAGCGTGCCCTTGGTCGAGGGTATCTCGCCCGCCGTGCGCGGGTCGATCGCGAGCGCGGTCCGGAGCACGCGGGCGACGGCCTTGAAGCACGTCTCCGCGACGTGGTGCGCGTTCTCGCCGTAATGGTTCGTGACGTGCAGCGTCAGCCCGGCATTCTGCGCGAAGGCCTGGAAGAACTCGCGCACGAGCTCGGTGTCGAACGCGCCGATCTTCGGCCGGGCGAAGGTCACCCGCCAGACGAGGAACGGACGGCCCGAAACGTCGACCGCGGCGCGCGTCAGGGTCTCGTCCATGGCGAGGTCGAGCGAGGCGTAGCGCGCGATGCCCTTGCGGTCGCCGAGCGCGCGGGAGATCGCCTGGCCGAGCGCGATGCCGACGTCTTCCACCGTGTGGTGCTGGTCGATGTGGAGGTCGCCCTCGGCGCGGACCGTGACGTCGATCAGCGAATGGCGCGCGAGCTGCTCCAGCATGTGGTCGAAGAAGCCGACGCCGGTCGAGACGTCGTAGCGCCCGCTCCCGTCGAGATCGACGGAGACGGCGACCTTCGTCTCGTTCGTGGTCCTTGAGATCTCAGCCGTCCGGGCCATGCCGCACCATCCTTCGGGAACGCCGCGGTTCTAGCGGCGCCGGCGGGAGGCGACAAGGGCGTGCCCGTGCCGCGCACGGCAGGTGCCGCCAACGGAGCAGGAGCCGATCCCGTTTTGCTGGCGAAACATTGTTGACATTCGGGATTTGCTCGAATGAGGTTCGATTGCAGGAAAAGAACGCGGCAAAGGTTTCGGCGCAGCGGGAGGAGGCGGGATGACGGATGCAATGCCTGCGGGAGATGCCGGCTCGGCGGCCGGCCTCGATCGGCCGCTCTCTGCTCCGTTCGATCCCCACCCGCGCAAGCCGAAGGTGGCGGTGCCGGCCGGCGCCTGCGACTGCCACGCCCACGTCTTCGGCCCCGGCGACAGCTATCCCTTCATCCCGCACGGCCTCTACACCCCTGCCGACGCCCTTCCGGGCGACTTCCTCGGCCTGCTCGACGGGCTGGGGCTCGCGCGCGGCGTTCTGGTCCAGCCGAGCATCTACGCGCAGGACAACCAGGCGATGCTCGACGCGCTCGCCCCGAACCTCGACCGGCTGCGCGGCATCGCGGTGCTGCCCTTCGATGTCGGCGCCGCGGAGGTCGAGCGCCTGCACGGGCTCGGGATCCGCGGCGTGCGCTGCAACATCGTCGACCTCAGGTTCGACAAGGGCGTGCTGCCGCTCGACGGGCTGAAGGCGCTCGCCGCGACCATCCGGCCGTTCGGCTGGCACGTCGAGTTCCTGATGCACGTCAACGAGTTCCCGGACCTCGACCGGCAGCTCGCCGACTTCCCGACGGAGGTCTGCTTCGGTCATCTCGGCTACGTGAAGACGGAGCACGGCGCGGACACGGATGGCTTCCGGGCGATGCTGCGGCTGCTGCGCGACGGCAAGGCGTGGGTGAAGCTCACCGCGCCTTATCGGCTCACGTTGAGCGCCATGCCCTATCAGGACGTCGACGAGACCGCCGGCCTCCTGGTCGAAGCCGCGCCCGACCGCCTGCTCTGGGGCAGCGACTGGCCGCACACCTACATCAAGACCGCCATGCCGAACGACGGCGACCTGTTCGACCTCTTCGTCGACTGGGTCCCCGACCCGGATCTGCGGCGGCGCATTCTCGTCGACAATCCGGAGCGATTGTACGGGTTCTGAGGCCCGGAGGCCTCCAGGCGGCCCGCATCCGCGCGGGCGAACGACACAAGGTGGGAGGAGAACATGAATCGACTTGGACTTGCCGCACTCGCGCTGGGACTGGTCACTTTCCCCGCGGCCGCGCAGAACTTCCCGAACGGCCCGGTCCACATCATCGTGCCGTTTGCGGCCGGCGGGAACGTCGACGTCACGGCGCGGGCGATCGCCCCGGCGCTCGGCGAGATCCTCGGTCAGCCCGTGATCGTGGAGAACCGGACGGGCGCCGGCGGCATGATCGGCGCCGAGTCCGTGATGAGCGCGGCCCCCGACGGCCATACCCTCATGATGGGCTCGAACAGCACCCTCAGCGTCGGGCCGAACCTCTTCGCCAACTGGCCCTACGACCCGGTCGAGGGCATCACGCCGATCACCAACATCCAGTTCGTGCCCTTCGCCCTCGTCGTGCGGGCGGACAGCCCGTTCCAGTCGGTCGCCGAGGTGCTCGAGAAGGCGCGTGCGGAGCCCGGCGACGTCACGATGGCCCATGCCGGCACGGGGACGGCCAACCACCTCGTCTCCGAGCTCTTCCAGATGCTGACCGAGACCGAGTTCCTGCTCGTGCCCTACCAGGGCGGCGCCCCGGCGATGACGGATCTCCTCGGCGGGCAGGTGGAGCTATACTTCGACCAGGCGAGCACGACGGCGCCGCAGGTGGCGGCCGGCCGCGCGCGGGCGCTCGCCGTCACCTCGCGCGAGCCCTGGCCGTCGCTCCCCGGCGTTGCGACCTTCGCCGCGGAGGGGGTGGAGAACTTCGAGCTGATGAACGTGACGGGCCTGGTCGGGCCCGCGGGCATTCCGGACGACGTCGTGGAGACGCTCCGCGCCGGCGTCGCCAAGGCGCTCGAGAACCCGGACGTGAAGGCCCGTTTCGAGCAGCTCGGCGTGCAGGTCGTCGGCAGCAGCCCCGACGAGTTCATGGCCTTCATC
>JAEZEK010000253.1 GCA_023417735.1 Pseudomonadota bacterium
ACGTCACCGCCCATGCGGAGATGCTGGTGATCCGGGAAGCCTCGCGCTCGCTCGGGGCCGAGCGGCTCGCGGGCTGCGATCTCTACGTCACGCTCGAGCCCTGCGCGATGTGCGCGGCGGCGATCGCCTTCGCCCGGATCAGGCGGCTCTATTTCGGGGCGGGCGACCCGAAAGGCGGCGCCGTCGAGCATGGGGTCCGCTTCTATGCGGACCCGACCTGCCATCACCGGCCCGAGGTCTATTCCGGCATCGGGGAGCGTGAAGCGGGGCGGCTCCTGAAGGCCTTCTTCGCCGAGCGGCGCTGAGCCTCAGCTCACGAGCTCCAGGCGGGGATCGGCGAAGGGGGATTCGAGCGCGTGCTCGAGCCGCCGTTTCAGGTCGTCCTTGAAGGCGCCGTTCATGGCGAGGATCGCCTCGGATTTCAGGAAATCGAGGACGAAGATGCCGTTGATCTCGGGCCGGACGAGGATGTCCGGCTGCTGGCGCAGCAGCTTCTCGGCGATGATCGACTGCATCGAGATCTGCGCCGCGCCGACGACGGTCTCCAGCAGCCCGGGCTGGCGGTCGGGATCGCCGGACGGGCCGCCCGCGACGTCGCAGGCGATAACCAGGTCCGAATCGGCGACGAGGTCGAACGGCAGGGGATTGCAGGCGCCGCCGTCGATCTGGATGCGGTCGTTGAGCTTCATCGGCCGGAAGATGGCGGGAATCGCGATCGAGGCGGCGATGGCCGGCCGCAGAGGCCCCGTCTCGAGCACCGATTCGGTCCAGCCGTAGAAGTCGCAGGCCACGATCTTCAGCGGGATGGCGAGCTCCTCGAAGGTTTCCGGCACGCATTCGATGCCGGGCACGAAGGTCTCGATGATGAGTTCGGGGTCGAACTGCGGCGAGAGCTGCCGGCCGCGCAGGAGATCGGCGATGGCGAGCGGGCGCGCGCGCCACAGCCGCGCCAGCACCTCCTTGCGCTTGCCGAAGAAGGCGCAGGCGCCCTCGCGCATGTCGCGGCCCGAGAGCCCGGCAGCATAGCCGGCGCCGACGATCGCACCGATCGAGGTGCCGGCGATGACGCTCGGCTTCACGCCGAGCTCGTCGAGCGCCTCGCAAACCAGGATGTGGGCGATCCCACGCGCGCCGCCGCCCCCCAGCGCGAGCCCTAACCGCTTGTCGGCGCCCATGATTTCCCCTTCCTCGTCAGAGGATGCGGCGGACCCGCCGCCGAAACAAGGGCAGTATTGATCAAGCTCCGTTACGGTCCGGTAACAGTGCCGGCGCGTTCGGCGAAGGACCAGGCGCGTTCGGCGAGCGGCCGGACCTGGGAGGCGGAGAGCGCGGCCCGCTCGCTCGCGGCGTTCCCGGCCCGCGCCCGCGCCGCGACGCCGGCGAGGATGGCCGCCATGCGGAAGAAGTTGAAGGCGAGGTAGACGTCGAGATGCGCGCCGACGGAGAGCCCCGTCCGCGCCTCGTAGCGGGCGACGTAGGCGGACAGGTCCGGAATGCCGAGGGCGGCGAGATCGCGGCCGGCGAGCGAGGCCGTGCCGGCGCCGCGCGCGTCGGGCGGCATGTGCCACTGCATGAGGTGATAGGTGAAGTCGGCGACGGGATCGCCGAGCGTGGCGAGCTCCCAGTCGAGCACGGCGGCGATCCGCGGCCCGTCGGGCGCGAGGATGAGGTTGTCGAGCCGGTAGTCGCCGTGGACGATGCGCGCGGGCCCTTCCGGCGGCAGATGCTCCGGCAGCCACTCGATCAGCCGGTCCATGGCCTCGACCGGTTCGGCCAAACTCGCCTGGTACTGCTGCGACCAGCGTTTCACCTGGCGCGCGACGTAGCCCGTCGGGCGGCCGAAATCGCCGAGGCCGAGGGCTGCCGGATCGAAACCATGCAACTGCGCCAATGTCGCATTCATGGCGTCGTAGGTCGCCGCGCGCTCCTCGGTGCCGGCGCCGGGCATCCACGGCTCCCAGACGGTCCGGCCCGGAACGTGGTCCATCACGTAGAACGCCGTGCCGAGCACCGCGGCATCCTCCTCCAGCGCATGGACGCGTGCGACTGGGAAGCAGACGGCGCCAAGGGCCTCCTGGACGCGGAACTCGCGTTCGACCGCATGGGCGGAGGGAAGCAGGGCGCCCGGCGGCTTGCGGCGGAGCACGTAGCGGCCGGACGGCGCGGTGACGAGGTAGGTCGGGTTCGACTGCCCGCCGCGGAACTGGGCGATCTCCGCCGGTCCGCGATAGAGCGGCACGTGCGCGGCCATCCAGCCGTCGAGCCGGGCAGAGTCGAGCGCGAGCCGGTCGGGCACCGGCCGCGTGCCGGAGAAGGTGGCCTGGCGGTCCTCTTCCTCAGCCACCCGCATCCCCGGCCAGGAAATCGAGGAGCGCGGCGGCGGTGGCTTCCGCATTCTCCTCCTGGGGGAAATGGCCGCTCACCACGGGGGAGACCGTCACCGTCTCGGCCCATTCGCGCCAGATGCCGGCCACGTCGCCGGTCGCCGCCGGGAACCCGTCGCCGCCATGAACGACATGAAGCGGGCAGGCGATCCGCCGGCCGGCGTGGCAGTCCGCCTTGTCGGCCTCGTAATCGCAGGTCGCGCCGGCGCGATAGTCCTCGCACATCGCGTGGATGCGCGCCGGATCCTCGAAAACCGCGCGGTAATGCGGGAGAGCGTCCGGATCGAAGGACGAGAGGTCCCTGGAGCGCGTCCAGCTCGCGAGCGTGTGGTCGCAGAAATGGTAGCCGGCCGCGCCGGCGAGCAGGCGTTCGGGGAACGGCTCGGGCTGAGCGAGGAAGGCCCAGTGATAGGCCTTCAGCGCCAGCGTCCTGGAGAAGCGCTCCCACATGACGAAGGTCGGCACGATCTCGACGGCCGCGAGGCGCGTGAGCACGTCCGGGCTGTCGAGCGCGAGCCTGTACCCGACGCGGCCGCCCCTGTCGTGACCGACGAGCGCGAAACGCTCGTGCCCGAGTGCGCGCATCACCTCGACCACGTCCCGCGCCATCACCCGCTTGGAATAGCCGCGGTGATCCGGCCCGGCAGGCGGACAGCTGCTTGCGCCGTAGCCGCGGAGGTCGGGGATCACCAGCGTGAAGCGGTCGGCGAGACGCGGCGCGACGCGGTGCCAGGCGACGTGCGTCTGCGGGAATCCGTGGAGGAGCACGACGGGCGGGCCCGAGCCGCCGGTCCGCAGGAAGATCGCGGCCTCGCCCGTATCGACGATCCGGCGCTCGAAGCCGGGAAAGAGGTCGGCCCCCTCAGGCACGCGTCCCGCGCTCCCGCGCTAACGCGCGCCATCCGATGTCGCGCCGGCAGAAGCCCTCCGGCCAATCGACTAGGTCGACCGCCTGGTAGGCGCGCGCCTGCGCTTCCGCGACGGTGTGGCCGCGCGCCGTCACGTTGAGGACGCGCCCGCCCGACGCGAGCACGCGCTCGCCGTCGCGCTTCGTCCCGGCATGGAAGATCTCGACGCCCTCGACCGCCGCCGCCCCGTCGAGGCCCCTGATCTCGCTGCCGGTGGCGTAGCCGCCCGGATAGCCGCGCGCGGCGAGCACCACGGTCAGCGCCGGGTCGCCGTGCCAGCGGATGCTGGTGCGGTCGAGCTCGCCGTCGACGGTCGCGTTCATCAGCGTCAGGAGGTCGTCCTTCAGCCGCATCATCAGCACCTGGCATTCCGGGTCGCCGAAGCGGACGTTGTACTCGATGAGCTTCGGCCCGCCGGGGCCGATCATCAAGCCCGCATAGAGAACGCCGCGATAGGGGATGCCGCGCGCAGCGAGCGCATCGACGGTCGGCCGGACGATCCGGGCCATGGTCTCCTCGATCAGGGCGGGCGTCATCACCGGTGCGGGCGAGTAGGCGCCCATGCCGCCGGTGTTCGGCCCTTCGTCGCCGTCGAAGGCGCGCTTGTGGTCCTGCGCGGTCGCGAGCGGGACCACCGTCTTGCCGTCCGAAAGCGCGAAGAAGCTCGCCTCCTCGCCTTCGAGAAAGTCCTCGATCACGAGCGAGCCCCCGCCCGGCGCGGCGAAGACGGCATTCACGGCGGCGGCCGCCTCGGCGCGGTCGAGCGCCACCGTCACGCCCTTGCCCGCGGCCAGGCCGTCCGCTTTGACCACGATCGGGAGCGGCCGGCCCTCCAGATAGGCGAGGGCGGGTTCCCGCTCGGAGAAGGAAGCGTAGTCGGCGGTGGGGATGCCCGCCTCGCGGCAGAGGTCCTTGGTGAAGGCCTTGGAGCCCTCGAGCTGCGCCGCCGCACGGCTCGGCCCGAACGCGCGGATGCCGGAAGCCGCGAGATCGTCCACGAGGCCGGCGACCAGCGGCACCTCCGGTCCGACGACGACAAGATCGATCGCCTCGTCGCGGCAGAACGTGGCGACCGCCGGGTGGTCGGCGACGTCGAGGGCGACGCATTCGGCGAGCGCGCAGATCCCGCCATTGCCGGGCGCGGCGTAGAGCTTGGTCAGGAGCGGGGAGGCCGAGAGCGCCCAGGCGAGCGCGTGCTCCCGTCCGCCCGACCCGATGAGTAGCACGCGCATGATCCGTCCCGTCCGCCCGCCTCGAGAACGGTCGATTACCACGAGCGGGCAGGGTTACAAGCACGCAGGGCCGGTGGCGGAGGGCAGGGGGCATCGGCCGCCGTCGGGTCGGCGGCTCTCCGGCTCCTCGGACACGTTGCAGCCTTGACCCGGCGGCTGCTTCGCGCGAGCACTTCGCAATGACAGCCCGCGCGGACAGCCTTCCCGATGCCGCTCCCCGCAACTGGGTTGACCGGCATGCGCCCGACTGGCTGAAGCCTTATGCCAGGCTCGCCCGCTGGGACCGGCCGATCGGGTGGTGGCTCCTGCTCTGGCCGTGCTGGTGGTCGGCGGCGCTCGCCGCGATCGCGGCCGGCAGGAGCTTTCCCGTCCTCTGGCACCTCGCCCTCTTCCTCGTCGGCGCGATCGCCATGCGCGGCGCCGGCTGCACCTACAACGACTTCATCGACCGCGACCTCGACGCGCAGGTGGCGCGGACGCGGATGCGGCCGATCGCGTCAGGCGCCGTGAGCCCGCGACAGGCGGCCGTGTTTCTCGTGCTCCAGGCGCTGGTCGGCCTCTTCGTCCTCCTGCAGTTCAACGCCTTCACGATCTGGCTCGGCCTCGCCTCGCTCCTGGTGGTCGCCTTCTACCCCTTCGCCAAGCGGGTGACGGACTGGCCGCAGGTCGTGCTCGGCTTCGCCTTCTCCTGGGGCGCGCTGATGGGCTGGGCGGCGCTCTTCGGCGGGCTCGGCCTCGCGCCCCTGGCGCTCTATGCCGGGGCGATCGCCTGGACGATCGGCTACGACACGATCTACGCGCTGCAGGACCGCGAGGACGACGCCGTGGTCGGCGTGCGGTCGACGGCGCGGCTCTTCGGCGGCCGGGCACGGCTCGGGATCGCCCTCTTCTTCGGGCTCGCGCTCCTGCTCTTCGGCGTGGCGTTCGTGGCGGCGGATGCCGGCATCTTCGCGTTCGGGGGCCTTGCGGCCGCGGCGGCGCACTTCGCCTGGCAGGTGGCGACGCTCGATCCCCGCGACACCGCGAGCGCGCTGCGCCGGTTCAAGGCGAACAGCACGACGGGCTGGATCCTCTTCGTCGGGCTCCTGCTCGACGCCGCCTTGCGGTTCTGAGCGGTCTCAGGGCCGGGCGATGATCTCGCGCCCGCTCATGGGGGGCGCGAGCGGCGCGCCGCCGACGCGGCGGCGGGCCAGGAAGCGCGGCCGGGGACGGAGCCTGGTCCGCCTCCCCTCCGGCGTGGCGGCCCAGGAGGCCGGGCGAAGGAGCTGCGTCTCGAAGCTGCCGTCGGGCGCCAGAATCACCACCGGCAGGTTCAGATCGGCGGCGATGCGGTCCCGCACGGCGATCGCTTCCTCGCGGTCCGCACCGTCGCCCACGTCGAGCGTCAGGCCGGGGTCGCGGTGGAGCATGCGCACGCGATAGCCGGTCTCGGCCTCGACGGCGGCGATGCCGTGGAAGGCCGACGCCGCGACCCTGATCAGGCACGGCAGGCCCGCGATGCGGCGCGACAGCATCACCGAGCGGCGGTCGGCCACGGCCGTGAACGGCGCATCGTCGCCGGCGCGGCCGGCAAAGCGCAGAGAAGGCAAGGAAGCGAGCCGCCCGACGGGGCGACCCGCGCCTTCGAAACCCCTGTCCAGTTCTGATCGACGCATCGTGCTCTGTCTCTCGAAGCCGTTCGGCTCTCCGTTGGAAGAGACTAGACGCCAATCCGTCTGAGACTGCTTAAACGGTTTGGTTAAGGGATGGTTTGCGCCGGAACAGGGTAACGGGGTGCTGAATTGACGGCTCGATGCTGGCGTTTTCGCACTGCGATCACCATATTGCAGAGCAACATGACCGATACGTTCCATTCCGATCGAAACCTCCTCGCGGAGGCGGCACGCGAAGCCGGCGCACTCGCCCTCAGCTTCTTCCGGCGGGACTGCCAGTCCTGGTCGAAGGAGGGCGGCTCGCCGGTGACGGAAGCGGACTTCGCCGTCGACCGCTTCCTCAACGAGACCCTCCTCGCGGCCCGCCCGGATTACGGCTGGCGGTCGGAGGAAACCGCCGACGACCCGGCCCGCCGGGCGTGCGATGCGGTCTTCGTCATCGACCCGATCGACGGCACCCGCGGCTTCATGGCCGGAGACGAGCGCTGGTGCGTGAGCCTCGCCGTCGTGAGGGAGGGGCGGCCGGTCGCGGCCGCGCTCTATGCGCCGGCGCTCGACCGGCTCTACAC
>JAEZEK010000267.1 GCA_023417735.1 Pseudomonadota bacterium
CGGCCGGCGTCCCGCCGCGCATCATGGGCATCGGGCCCGTGCCGGCCTCGCAGAAGGCGCTCTCGCGCGCCGGGCTCTCGCTCGCCGAGATCGACGTCATCGAGGTCAACGAGGCCTTCGCCGCCCAGGTCTGCGCCTGCCTCAAGGGGCTCGGCCTGGCGCTCGACGACAGCCGCGTCAACCCGAACGGCGGCGCCATCGCGATCGGGCATCCGCTCGGCGCGTCCGGCGCGCGCCTCGCGCTCACGGCTGCGCGCCAGCTGCAGCGGTCCGAAGGGCGCTACGCCCTGGTGACGATGTGCATCGGCGTCGGCCAGGGCATCGCCGTCGTCCTGGAGCGGTGCCGGGCCGAACCGTGACCGCCGCTCCCGCCGCAATGGCAGCTGACGCACTGACGCCACGAGTGCCGGCCGCGGCCCTGCGGGAGCAGGATCAGCAGAGCCGCCCGGATCGGGTGTCGAGGACCCAGCCGCGGCTGCGAACGGGCGTGAGCGGTCGCTTCCTGATCCTGAAATACTCGCGGCTGATCGCCTTGCCGACGTCTATCGCGTAATTCGACGCATTGCTCGACACGCCGCCGTGCACCTGGTGGAAGGTTGCATCGCCCTTCAAGCGCACCAGCTGCGCACCGGGCGATTCGCAGGCCCTGATGAACACGTCGGGATTGGCCGCTCCTCCGCCCGGGCTGTCGAACTGCGGATCGTAGCCGCCGAGCTCGTCCCACATCGCGCGGGTCAGGAAGAGGGCGTTGCTTTCCAGCATCGGACCGAGCTCGCCCGCATGCCAGACCGGCGTCGCGATCTCGAACAGCCGGTCGCCCGCGGCCGGCCAGCCGATCGATGCCAGCATCCGGTCCTCCTCCGCCCGGTCGTAGCCCTGATGCACCGTGACGTACTGTCGGCCGGGGCCCAGATGGTAGTTGGGCGAGGCGATCACCGGCCGCGGATGGAGGCGCGCGGCCGCGATCGATGCGCCGACCAGGCCCGGGGACGCCAGCCGCGCCCCGTCGATCCATGCGCAGATCAAGGGCGCCCGCGCGAGCGAAATCCCGAAATTGAGGGCCGCGACCGGGGAAGGCGAGGGGTCGTCGAAGACGTGGACGGCGATGTCGAGCCCGAGACCGGCGAAATCGCCGGCAGCCGGGGGTCGCGCGGAGCCGTTGTCCACGACGATGATCTCGCAGGTCCCGGGAGGGCACCCGCGCTGGTAGCCGGGCGACAGGGAGAGCAGGGTGCGCGGAAGCTCGCGCGCCATTTCGTGGCTGATGACGACGATGCTTGCAGCGGGCTCGGACATGGACGGGCGCCGCAGGTGGTGGTCAAGCCGCGAGGCCGGCGGCGCTGAGCGAGCCCACGAGGCCGTCGACGGAAGGGTCCTCGAAGAACAGGGCGGGGTCGACCTCGATGTCGAACTCCTCCTCCATCACCCCGGCCATGATGACGGCCTCGGCGGAATCGAAGCCGTAGCTGTCGAACGGCTCGGAGGTCGGCAGGGTCTCCTTGTCGATTTCGAGGACCGACGAGATGTAGTTGATGATCCACGCGCGGAGGGATTCCGCGTCGAGCGCCTTGTTCATGCCTGCGTTGGCCTTCGTTCCGGAATGGGTGTCAGGATCATGTCGAGGCGCTCGAGGCGCCTGAAGCCCGAGTGTATCTGCCATCGGGGCGAAGGATCGACAAGCTCGACACGGGCAGAGGCGAAGATCGTCTCCATGAGGACCCGGCTCTCGAGACGCGCGAGCGCCGCCCCGATGCAGGCATGCGCGCCGATCCCGAAGCCGAAGCTCGGCGGTCCGCGCCGGTCGATGTCGAACCGCGCCGGGTCCGCGAATACTGCAGGATCGCGATTGGCGCGTTCGAGCTCGGCGACGAGCACGGTCCCCGCTTCGAAGGAGCGCCGGCCGAGGGTGAGGTCCGCCTGCAGGACGCGGCCGTTCACGCGCCGCGCCGGCCCGGCAAGCCGCAGCACCTCCGCCAAAGCGGACGGGAGCAGGGCCGGTTCGGCACGCAGCCGCGCCTCCACCTCCGGGTGCGCGTGGATCAGGTGGAGGGCGGCGCCCATGAAGGCGGAGGTCGTCTCGACGGCCGCAAAGACCAGGAAGAAGGCGAACCCGGCGATTTCGCGCGGCGCGAACCCGAAGGCGTCGGCGTTCAGTTGCATCATGAACGCGAGCCCGGCCGTGCCGTCGGAGGCTGCGGACCGCATGTCCTCCTCGATGAGGCGCTCGATGGCGCAGGCTTCGGCCTGCAGCAGGTCGAGGGTCCGCATCGGCAGGGCCGGGAGCCAGGCGCCGATGATCCGTTCGCCGGAGGCCGCGATCGCCTCGCCGGTTGCGGGCGAAAGGCCGAGCGCCGCGATCATGACGGCGAGCGGCATGCGGATGCAGATCTCGCGCATCGCCTCGGCGCGGCCGCGCTCGCAAACGTCCGCGACGATCGATCTGGCGATGCGCCTCACGGCCGGCTCCGTAAGCGCGTCCTTGAGCACGGCCATCGTTTGCAGGAGGAACCGGCGGCCATCGGCGTGGAACGGCGGGTTGCGATAGAACAGGGTCGCCGCGAGCAGGCTGGAGAGGCTGGAGTAATCGCGACCGCCGCCGGTTCCGAGCCGCTCGACGCGCGGGTGCATCTCGATGACCTGGACGCTCGGGGAGCGCAACAGCCGCTCGACGTCTGCGTAACGGGAGACGCTCCAGGCCCGCTCCGCCGGAATCCATGCCGGTTCGCCGGGCTCCGGGCGAAGGTCGCCGCCGAGATCTCGCGTCCCGAGGATTGCGGCCGTCATGCGAGCTCGCCTTCGGCGGCGCGCGCGCACCAGCTGTAGCCGCCGAGCCCGTCGTCCAGGTAGAGGGTGCGGCAGGCGGATCGGCGGATCTTGCCGTTGATGGACCGGGGTATCACGCCGTGCCGGACGAGCACCACGTCGGCGGGGATCAGGCCGTGCATCTCCCCGATCGTGCCCCGGAGCCGGCGAAGCAGCGTCTCTCCGGCATGCCCGGACGCGCTCGTGTGGGGGATCTCGCAAACCAGGATCAGCCTCTCTCCATCCTCCTCCTGGATGCCGAAGGCGGCTGCCGCCGTCGGCGCGCCGTTCGTGTCGAGGGCCAGCGCCGTCGCTTCCACGTCCTCCGCATGGACCTTGGTGCCGCGGACAATGACCATGTCTCGGCTGCGCCCGAGGACGAAGAGCTCACCGTCCACGATCGCTCCGATATCGCCGGTCCTGAGGTAGCGACGGCCATCGATCACCGCCTCGCGGTCCGGATCGGGACGGGTCCGCTGCGCTTCGGCGTCCCAGAATCCGGGGCTGACGTGATCGCCGGCGACGCAGATCTCGCCGGCGTGACCGAGGGCGGCGGGCGCGTCCCGCTTGTCCAGAACGGCGATCGCGGAGTCCCCGAACGCGCGGCCGCAAGAGGCCGCCTCGGCGGCGAACCTGCGGGTCCGCAATCCGGTCCCGGGCAGAGCGCTGCTGACGAAGAGAGTCGTCTCCGCCATGCCGTAGCAGGGGTGAAGCGCCCGTTCCGAAAAGCCGGCTGGCCGGAGAAGCTCGGCGAAACGCCTCAAGGTGGCGGGGCGGACGGGTTCGGAGCCGCAGAAGGCCACGGTCCAGCTCGACAGGTCGAGCCGGCGCGCGGTCGTGTCGTCCAGCTTCCGGCAGCAGAGGTCGTAGGCGAAGTTGGGCCCCCCGCTCGAACTCGCCCGGAACGTGTCGACCGCGCGAAGCCAGCGTGAAGGCTTCTGCAGGAACGCGAGGGGCGACATCGAGATGCACCGGCCGCCGACATAGAGCGCCTGCAGCACCGACCCGATCAGGCCCATGTCGTGGTGGAGCGGCAGCCAGTTCACGCCGACGAGATCGTCTCCGTGGCCGAACGCCTCCTGGATCATCGCCTGGTTGGCCATGATGTTGCGATGCGTGACGCCGACGCCGCGGGGATCGCTCACCGAGCCGGACGTGTACTGGATGAAGGCGAGGCCGTCCGGCTTCGGCAGCGGGCGGCGCTCGGCGGGGGTGCTCGCCAGCGCTTCGCCGGGCGTGATGGCGAGGCACGCCGTCGGGAGCTCTTCGACGAGCGCGCGATAGCGCGCGTCCTCCGCCGCGAAGACGGCCGCCGGCCGGAGGCTGCGGACGATCGATCGGTTCCGCTCGATGCCGCGCCGGCTTTCCAGCCCGGGCGCCGGGGCGGCATAGGCGCCCGCATAGAGGCATCCGAGGAAACAGCGCAGGAAGTCCAGCCCGGAGGGCAGGCTGAGAAGAACGGCGCGCCCCTGAAGGCCGGCGCTCAGGATGGACTCCGCCACCGAGCGCGCCTGGCGGTCGAGTTCGCCATAGCTCACCTCCTCCGCGATCCGCTCGCCCCGGTCGAGATGCGCGAACGCGATCCGTTCGGGATGAGCTGCTGCGCGGCGCTGGAGCAGGTCGACGAGCGTGTCCGCCGCCGCATTAGGGAGGGCATCCTGCACCAGAAAGCGGGGAGGAACGGTCGCGAGCGCGCCGGCAGGAACCTCTTTCATGCTGTGACGGCTCCGCGTTGGCCGGATCGGGAGCGTAGCATGGGCGCGAGCAGCCAGGCCGGGCCGGAAGGCGGCCGCAGGCCAAGCCGCATGTAGGTGCGCAGGAAGGCCGCCCGGGCGGCCCGGTTGCGGGCGGGATCGCCCAGTCCGGCGGCAATTGCGGCCCAGTGCCTGTCGAGCCGCTCGTGGATCTCCGTCGGGATGCGCTCGCCGGGCCCTTCTGCGAGTGCCGCGAAGACGGCATCCAGGGCGTCGCGCCAGTCGCCCGTCAGATCGCCGCTCCGGCCGATCTGTGACACGAAGCCCGAGAACTTGCGATGCCGCGGTCGCGCAACGACCAGCCCCGGCACGCCGTATGCCGCTGCCGTGACGTAGCCGTGCAGTGAAGCGCCGACATAAAGGCGTGAGTGGGCGATGAGCGCAGCGATCTCGCGGGGCCCGCCGGGATCGTCGAAGAGCAGAGCGGGTGCCGAGAGGCGAGCGCCCAGTTCGCGCGCCATCGCGCCGTCGCCGAGCCCCGGACCGATCGCGACCGGGGCGGGCGTGAGGCCCGTCCTGGCGGCGATCCGGTCGATCTCGCGAGCCAGATCCGAGAGCGAGTGCTCGCCGAGCGACCTGTCCCGCAGGTGAACGGCCCAAAGCCGGGCGTCCGGGCGCGCGCCCTTGCGCTCGAGAAGCGTTCGGAAGAGGGCGGTGAGCCCGGCGGCCGGCCACAGCCGGGCGATCTCGGCCGCAGTGTCCGGAACGACCTGGATGTCGGCCCGGCTCGCGGTCTCGAGCGCGAGTTGGCGGCTCGCTTCGTCGCGCACGCTCACATAGTCGGAGGCGTCCAGCGCCGAGCCGAAGAGGCTTCGCCAATGGCCGGCCAGCGGATGCGGCAGCCCCGGCGCGTTCCAGAGGATGGGCATGTCGTGTGCGGCTGCGGCGAGCGCCGGCCCGAGCCACAGTCCGGGCGGGCCCCATGCGGCCACGCCGCCCGGGTCCCGTGGCTGCGGCGAATTCGGGAGCAGGTGCCCTCCGTGCACGCCGCCGTACACGATGTTCCCGCCTCCGATGAGCACGCCCGCCGGGCGTCCCTCCTGCGCGAAGAGATCGGCCAGCCCGGCGCACGGCATCGTGTCGTCCCATCCGCAGGAGCCGCCGGCCGGCGTGATCGGCCGGACCTCGAAGCCTAAGGGGGCGAGGCGACGCGCGGCGAGCAGCGGAAACAGCAGATCGCCGTAATTCTGGAGGTCGAACACCCCCGCCATGAACACGCGGCCACGCTCCCGTGCCGACCGTCTCATCATCGGCGCCCCGACACGAACGGCTGGAAGGCCCAGGCCGCTCCCGCTCCGCCGACCGCGAAACGCATGTAGTCGCCAAGGAAGAGCCGGCGCCGCTCCGAGGCGTCGCAAGTGTCCTCCAGCGCGCAGCCCACTGCCGACCAGTGCGCGTCGAGTGCAGTCCGCACCGAGGCCGGGATGCGCGGCGATGCGGAAGCCGCCATGTGGCGCTCGAGCGCGTCGAGCGCGCTCCTCCAATCGCGGGTCAGGTCGCCGTCGCGGCCGAGCTGGCCGGCGAGCCCGCCGAACTTCCGGTGCGCCGGCCGTGCGACCATCACGCCGGGCACGTCGTAGGCGCAGGCCGTCACGTAGCCGTGCATGGACGCGCCGACATAAGCGCGGCTGAAGGCGATGACGGCAGCGGTCTCCTTGAGGCTCGTCGGATCGTCGAGCCGGACGTGGCGGGATCGGAGCGCCTCCGAAAGCGCGATGACGGCCGCCGCGTCATCCAGGCTCCGCCCGATCGCGATGAGAAGCGGCGTGACGTTCCAGCGCAGAGCGATGGCGTCGATCGAGCGCGCGAGATCGGCGAGCGGCACCTGCC
>JAEZEK010000276.1 GCA_023417735.1 Pseudomonadota bacterium
GATCGAGAAGTCTTCCTTCTTCGCCTCGTCGACCAGATCGGTGAGCGAGTTGATCGGGGAATCGGTCCTGACCGTGAACAGGAGGTCGGCCGCGATGAGCGTCGCGAGCGGCGTGAGCTGCTTGTACCAGGGGTCGAGGCCCTGCACGATCGGCGAGGCGAACACCGTCGGGCTGATGCCGAACAGCAGGTTCTCGTTGCCCTTCTGGCCGATGACGTAGTTCGACGCGACGGTCCAGCTGCCGCCGGTCCGGTTCTGCACGACGATCGGGTTGGTCACGATCTTCTCGTCGTTGAGGATCTTGGCAACGCGGCGCTGCGTCAGATCGGGGCCCGCGCCGGCGCCCGAGCCGACCGTGATCTCGATCTCGCCGGTCGGAGCCTTGCCCTGGGCAGCCGCGCCGCCGGCCGTGGCGGCCCCAAAGGCCACCAGCAGCCCGGCCACCGCGAGCGCCTTCAGGGAGGCCCCCTTCCGGCCGTTCGCCGGGGAATTCCTGTCCATTTCTCTCCCTCCACCTGTTCTAGGTACGGATCGCTCCCGCGGAGCGCGCACCGCCTCCTTACCCGGCCGGAGCCGGATGGCGCGACGTCTATGCAAACGATCGCATCAAAAGGCAATATGCTCGTATGACAATCCGCGAGCAGACGCACTATCATACAAGTGTATGACGTGCTAGGTCGAGTGGCGTTTCGAGAGAATTCGCTTCAATCAAGGGGCCTATGAAGGTGAACGACCAGAACACACGCCCGGGCGCATCCCGGAACGAGGAAGCCCTCGTCGCAGTGAGCAGCAGGCTCGCCGCAGCCCTCGCACAGGGCGATGCGGCGGCTCTCGAGGCAATGACGGAGCCCGATTTCACCGCGATCGACGAGGGCGGCCTTGTGCGCTCCGGCGCCGAAGCGGCCGCCGCGAGGGAATCCGCCCCGAGCGCCGCCGACACGCGCTGGACCGTGCAGGATTACGGCACGCTCGCGATGGTCACCGGCAAGGCGGCCGTCCCCGGCGGCGAGCGGGTGGCGCTCGACGTCTTCGTGAACCGGGGCGGAACGTGGCGCGCGCTCGTCCACCACCTCAACGTCGTCGCCGACCCCGCGAGCCCTTCGACCCACCCCGCCCCGGTCGCGCGCGACCCTTCCGCGCCTCCGCCGGACTGCGAGAACCCGTGCGCGTTCGTCCCCTACGAGGCGAAGGAGCAGGCCGAGCGCGACATCATCACGTCGTTCCAGACGCTCGAGAAGGCGGTCACGCGGAACGATGCCGACGAATGGGTGAAGCACATGGCCGACGAGTTCATCGTCTACCGGACCAGGCAGCACCCGACCACGAAGGCGGAGCGCGCCGGCCATCTGCGCAACCAGAAGGCCGTGAACGCGGAAACCTTCGTCGCCGCGGTCGAGGCGATGAAGCTTTGGGTGTTCGGCGACGCTGCGGTCATGCGCGCCGATCACGTGATGCCGGGCAATCGCCGCCCGCCCTACCGGGCCACCCGCTTCTGGGTGAAGCGCGACGGCCGCTGGCAGATGGCGATCAGCCAGCAGACGACGCGGCCGGCCTGAGGCGTCCATGAAGGAGTGACGTGGCTGCAGCGCGCCTGCGCCCAGCCGCCTCACTCGATGACGGGCGCCCGGAACCCGGCCGCCAGGAACGGAATGACGTATTTCAGGGCGACCGCCGGCTGCGAGGTGTCGAAGCCTTCGCCGGCAATCGTCTGGATCTTGCCGGTGTCGGCCTGGACGAACAGCATGACGCCGTAGAGGCAGTTGAGCTTCCAGTGGAACTCGGTCTCGTCCATGGCCGCGAAATGCTCCCTCAGCGCACGCGGCACGACCATGAAGTCGAGCGTGTAGATCTCGATCATCAGGCGGCGGACCTCCGGCGTGGGATCCATGGAGGCGCGGCCGAGCAGGCGGCGGAACGCCTCGTTCTCGCGGCTCGTCCGGAATGCTGGCTCGAGCATCGCATAGAGCAGATCCTCCAGGGCCGGCTCGGGATCGGCGGCGAAAAGCGCTTCGAGCATCCGCTGCCGTTCGGCCCGCAGCGGTCGCGCCCGCCGGAGCATCACCTCCTTGAAGAGGTTCTCCTTGGTCCCGAAGTGGTACGGGATCGCCCCGAGATTGACCGACGCCCGCTCCACGATCTGGCGCACGGACGCGCCGTTGAACCCGACTTCCGCGAAGAGCTCTTCGGCCGCATCGAGGAGGCGCTCCCGGGAACTGGCCTGACCGGTACCTGTCGCTGGCTCGCTCAAATCGCCCTGCCTCCGAAGCCGCCGCGGAATCCCGTCATACAATCGCCGGGAAAGCCCTTGTATCGCATTCATACGAGTGTATAAACACCCTGTGCCGGCACGGACAGGGCCGAGGATCATTCATATTGAAGGCGGGGAAGCCCAATGTCGAACGAACAGACCGTCGCGCAGGCGATCGCGTCCGCGCTGGCGCGGCACGGCGTGGAAGTGATCTTCTCCCAGAGCCTGCCTTCCGCCGTCCTGCTGGCCGCCGAGGATCTCGGGCTTCAGCAATATGTCTACCGGACCGAGAACGCCGGCGCGGCGATGGCCGACGGCTTCGCCCGCATCTCCGGGCGCGCCGCTGTCGTGACCGCGCAGAACGGGCCCGCCGCCACGCTGCTCGTGCCCGGCCTCGCCGAAGCCCTGAAGTCCTCCATCCCCGTGGTCGCCCTGGTGCAGGACGTGAACCGCGACCAGATGGACAGGAACGCCTTCCAGGACCTGGACCATTTCGCCCTCTTCGGTTCCTGCGCGAAGTGGATCCGCCGCCTGACGGTGCCGAGCCGCACCGAGGACTATGTCGACATGGCCTTCGCCGCCGCCACCGGCGGCCGCCCCGGGCCGGCGGTGCTGCTGCTGCCGGCCGACGTGCTGCTGGAGCGGACCTCCGGCGGCGCGCCGCGGCGGGCGGACCTCGGCCGCTTCCCGCTCGACCGCACCGTCCCCCCGAGGGAGCGCATCGAGGAGGCTGCGGCGCTCATCGCCTCGGCGAAGCGCCCGCTGATCTTTGCGGGCGGCGGCGTCCACATCTCGGGAGCAGCCGGGGAACTCGCAGCCCTTCAGGAGAAGGCGCAGATCCCGGTCGCGACCACGGTCATGGGCAAGGGCGCCGTCGACGAGAGGCATCCGCTCTCGCTCGGCGTCGGCGGCAACGCGCTCGGCAGGCTGTCGCCGAGCCGGCATTTCGCCGACCGCATCCGCAGCGCCGACGTCGTTCTCCTCGTCGGGACCCGCACGGCGCAGAACGGCACGGATTCCTGGACCTCCTTCGCGCCGGACGCGCGCTTCATCCACATCGACATGGACCCCTCGGAGATCGGCCGGAACTACGAGGCGCTCCGTCTCGTCGGCGACGCCAGGCTGACGCTTGCCGCTCTTGGCGAGGCGATCCGCGGCCCGGCCGCGAGCGCCGGGAGCGACCGAGCGCTGGTTCGCGCCGGGCACGAGCGGCACGAGGCCGAGATCGCCGCGCTGGCGGGCTCCGACGCCTCCCCGATCCGGCCGGAACGGCTGATGAGGGACATGCAGACGGTGCTGACGCCCGATACGATCGTGGTCGCGGACGCGAGCTATTCCACGATCTGGGTGGCAAGCTATCTGACGAGCCTGGCGCCCGGCATGCGCTTCATCACGCCGCGCGGCATCGCCGGGCTGGGCTGGGGCCTGCCGCTCGCCATGGGCGCCAGGCGGGCGCGCCCCGAAGGCCAGGTCCTCAGCGTCGTCGGCGACGGCGGCTTCGCCCATGTCTGGAGCGAGCTGGAGACCTGCCGGCGCACCGGCACCTCCGTGATCGTCACCGTGCTCAACAACGGCGTGCTCGGCTATCAGAAGGACGCCGAGGACATGAAGTTCGGGCGCCACACGAGCGCCTGCTACTTCGAGCCGGTGGATCACGCCGCCATCGCCGAAGCGTGCGGCTGCCGCGGCGTCAGGATCGAGCGTGCGGCCGACTATCTTCCGGCCCTGAAGGAGGCGCTCGCCTCCGGCGGCACCTGGGTTCTGGACGTGGTGACGGATCCCGAGGCCTACCCGCCGATTACCTTCTTCGACAAGCTCGACGGCTTCCGCGAGACCCGCTCGCGCTGACGGGCCCTCCTCCCATCATCCCCTGAGACCCTTGCAGACGGTGACAGACGTGCCCTTCGCAGACTACGCAGAGAAGTTCGAGACAATCCGGATGCGGCGCGAGGACGGCATCCTCGAGATGACGCTCCACACCGACGGGGGCCCGCTGCGCTGGAGCCGCAAGCCGCACCGCGAGCTCGAGCAGGCCTTCCTCGACGTCGGACGTGACCGGGAGAACCATGTCATCATCCTGACCGGGACCGGCGACGAGTTCTCCGGGCCGGCGCCGAGCGTGGCGGACAATCTCAAGACCCACAACCAGTCGACCGAGGAATGGGGCGAGCTCGGCTGGGAATCGAAGCACCTCCTCTTCAACATGCTGGCAATCGACGCGCCGATGATCGCGGCCATCAACGGCCCGGCGCTGCGCCATGCCGAGCTGCCGGTCATGTGCGACATCGTGCTGGCGACGGAGACGGCGGCCTTTCAGGACTCCGCCCATTTCGTCGGCGGTCTCGTGCCCGGCGACGGCATGCACGTCGTCTTCCCGCTTCTCATGGGCTACAATCGCGGCCGATACTTCCTGCTGACGGGCCAGAAGATCGGGGCCGAGGAGGCGAAGGACGTCGGGCTCGTGAACGAGATCGTCCCGGCCGACCAGCTGCTCCCGCGCGCCTGGGAGCATGCCCGCAACATCATGAAGATGCCGGAGCTCAACCGGCGCTACACGCGCCTGCTGATCACCGAGGTCCTGCGCCGGCAGATGAACGAGCTCCTGCCCTACGGCCTCGCGCTCGAAGGCCTCGCCCTCGTCAAGTGATCCCCTGCCGCATTCCACACGTTCTGAAGGATTGGACATGACGAAGATCGGATATCTCGGCGGCGGCAACATGGCCCAGGCGATGGTGAAGCGCCTGCTCGCGGCCGGCCACGACGTCACGCTCTACAACCGTACGCTCGACAAGGTGAGGAACCTCGAGGCGCTCGGCGCCAAGCTCGCCCGGACGCCGCGCGAGGCGGCCGAAGGCGCGGAGATGGTGTTCGCCTCGGTGACGGACGATGCCGCCTCGCGCACGGTCTGGACCGGTCCCGACGGCGCGCTGTCCGCCAATCTCGCGCCAGGGGCGCTGATCGTCGAGCATTCCACCATGTCGCACGACTGGGTGCTCGAGCTCTGCCGAATCGTGCGCGAGAAGGGCCTGCGCTACGTCGATTGCCCGGTCGCCGGCCGGCCCGATGCCGCCGCGGCCGGCCAGCTCGCGGTCTTCGTCGGTGCCGACAAGGAGGACCTGGAGAAGATCCGGCCCCTCGTCACGCCGCTCAGCAAGGAGATCTTCCATTTCGGCGCGCCGGGCACCGGCACCGCCTTCAAGCTGATCTACAACGTCCTCGGCGTGGTGCAGATCGTCGGGCTGGCCGAGGCCCTCTCGGCAGCCGAGGCCGCCGGGATCGACCTGCGCACCGCCGCGCAGGCGCTCGCCAACGGCAACACCGGCAGCGGCCACGTGCGCAAGCACGGTCCCTTCATGGCTGAGAACGAGCACGAGGATCCGCCGGGCTTCACCGCCGCGGGCCGCATCAAGGACCTCACCTACGGCATCGGCCTGGAGGAGGCGCTCGGGGAGGACCCCGTCATGGGGCGCGCCGCGCTCGGCGCCTACCAGAAGATGGTCGACCTCGGCATGGCCAAGGCGGCGGACAGCATGATCATCGACGCGGTGCGCGAGCGCCGGAAAGGCGCGAAGCAGCTTCAGAAGGCGTGAGCGTCGGGGGGGGGGGCGCGCCCGCCCCCCCCCCCCCGCA
>JAEZEK010000285.1 GCA_023417735.1 Pseudomonadota bacterium
CGTCAGCTCGCAAGGCTCATCGTCGGCATCGCTCCGCCTGCGCACCCGGACGTCGCCGACATCGATGCCGATGCGCAAGCGGGCGCGGCCCTCCGATCGAGCCGCGACGACGGCCTGGGCGGCGAGAGCCGCCCGGCAGGCGAGATAGGCGTGCGCTTCCGTCGATCCGGATGCCCCGAAGGCTGCCGTGATGCAGCCGTCTCCGCTTGCGAGGATCAACCCCTGATGCGCCCTGATCGTGTCGACGAGCGCCTCCAAGACAGGCTCGAGCTCGGAGCCGGCCTCGGGGTCGAGAAACTCGAACGCCTGAAGCGGGCTGATCAGCTCGGCCGCGACCACCGTGACCTGCCTTCGCATTTCGAGCAGGTCCGCTGAGGGAGACCGATCGGCCGCCGGTCCCTGATCGACCGCCGTGAACGACCGCACCTCCTCGAGAAACCGGGCGAAGGCGGGCTCCTGATCGAGGATGATGTGGTTGCTGCCGTGGAGCTCCACGAAGCGCGCGTTCGGTATGCCCTCCGCGAACGCCCGTCCGGCCGCCAGTGGCGAGACGCAGTCGTCCGCGCAGTGCAGCACGAGCGTCGGCACCCCGACCTGGGCCAGCAGCCCGCTCACGTCGATGTCCCCGAAGGCTTCGTGCAGACGGGCGGCGTTCTCCGGCGGCACGGACAGGCGCTGCAGCTCGTTGAACCAGTCCATCTGCTCCTGGCTCGCCCCAGGGACGAACAGCGAGGTGAAGATCTGCCGAAACACGGGGCTCTGCTGGCCCCAGCCCTCCCGGATCAGCGTGCCCATTGCCTCCCGGCGTGCGATCTCATGCGGGTCGCCACGGGCCCGCCAGCCCTTGACGTAGCCCCCATAGAGGATGAGCCCGCACACGCGCTCCGGGTGACGCACCGCGTACGCGACGGAGATGGCACAGCCCTGCGAGATGCCGAGGAGCCAGAAGCGGCGATGGCCGGCCGCATCGACGATGCTCTCGAGGTCCGCGACCATCGCCTCGAAGGACAGGTCCGCGACGTCCCATTGCGACAGGCCGTTGCCGCGCGCGTCGTATCGGATCAGCTCATTGCATTCGGAGAGGCCCCTGATCCAGTGGCGCCAGACCGGGCTGTCCTGGTCGTACTGGAGATGCGACATCCAGTTCGCCGTCTTGATGATGGGAGGCCCGGTGCCGGTCACCGTGTATGCGAGGCGCACGCCGTCGCGCGTCTTGCAGGAGCGGACGGAAACGGAGTCGGGGCTTTCCGCCGACATGGACCGGCCCGGCTCGCTCCCGCCAAGGTTCGCCGCGGCGATCGGCCGGGCGCCGGAGGTCGCGCTCTGCCTGGCGGCGGCGCTCAGCTCCGCCACGCGGCGGGCGATGGCTTCGTCCTCGGGCGCGAGCTGGTGCAGCATGTGCGCGTGAGGCAGGACGCGCAGCGGATCGTGCGACAGCCGCTCCACGAGCGTGCGCAGCATTCGAAGGCGAGCCAGATCCATCTCGTCTGCGAGCGCGATGCGCCAAGCCTCGAAGGTATCGCAACGCGTCAGCGCCAGATCCTCGATGAAGCGCCCGCGAAAGAGCGACGCGACGTGTTCCAGCCGGTCGAGGACGCTGCAATCGTATTCGGTTCCGAGCGCGAGCACGGCGCCGTAATCGAGATCGATCCCGTCCGCCGCGAGCGCCACGCTGTTGCGGTCCGCCTGCAGCGTCTCGGCCTGATCGCCGAGGACCTGACGGAGCTTGGACAGGCTCCATCGCAGCGCGCCGCGGGGATCGTCGGGGATGTCCCAGAACAGTTCGCAGAGCCGCTCCCGCCGGTGGGGCTTCCCGGTCACCGCGAGGTAGGCAAGCAGCGCTCGCGTCTTCTTCGATGGCGGCATGGGAACGGGCTCGCCGTCGCGGGTCACGGCGAACTCGCCGAGCACGCGGATTTCGAGCCGGCCTCCCATGCAGGAAGATTAGCAGACTTTCCGTTCGATCAGAATGCAGCCATCCGGACCTCACGCGCGCGTGATCCGACGGGTCCTGGAAGGGTTCGAGCCGGACCGCGTCCTGTCGGCAAGTCTTCGACGAAGCTCCGAATGCTCGCGATGAGACTTGCACGGCGCGGCAGGAACCTCGGCGGCGCCCGTGGATTGCCGGAACGATCCCGCGTCACTGCGAGATGGAGGACGGTGATGACCTACTACCACGCGCGTACCGTAGAAATGCCGTTTCAAGAAGCCGTCGAACGGACGATCGCCTCGCTTCAGGCCGAGGGCTTCGGCGTCCTGAGCGACATCGACGTGGCGGTCACTCTGAAGAAGAAGATCGGCGTCGATTTCCGGCCGTACCGCATCCTCGGCGCATGCAATCCGCAGATGGCGCACCGGGCGCTTCAGGCCGAGGACAAGATCGGGACGATGCTGCCTTGCAACGTGATCGTCCAGGAGCTTGCCCCCGAACGATCGGAGATAGCGGCGGTGGATCCCGTGGCCTCCATGCAGGCGGTGCAGAACCCCGGCTTGGCGGATACGGCCGGCAAGGTCAGGGCGATGCTGATGAAGGCGATCGATGGAGTGAGCCCGTAGGACCGATCCCCGCTGAAGCTCTTCAAGCGGCTGAGGGGCCGGCGGGCCTTGCCGGCGCGCGCCTCTGAACCTGCGGCTGGAGCCGGGCAAGAGCTCCGGCATTCGGATCCGGAAGGGCCCGTATCGATCGATGCAGGTCTGATCGAAACCGTCCGAGGCGTTCCGGTGCTGCCGCACGTTCGACAGCTGGCACGCAGATCAGCCCCGGTAGCCGACCAGCACGGCTCCGGCAGCGATGAGCATCACGCCCGTCCAGTTCGCGGCCGACAGCTTCTCGCCGAGGAACAGCGTCGCGAAGATGGCGACGAGCACGACGCTGAGCTTGTCGATGGGCGCTACGCGCGCCGCTTCGCCGAGCTGCAGCGCCCGGAAATAGCAGAGCCAGGACGCCCCCGTCGCCAGGCCCGACAGGACGAGGAACAGCCAGGTCCGCCCCGGGACGGTGGACGGCGGCTGCCATTTTCCCGCGATCGTGACGATCGTCACCGATACGAGCAGGATCACCACGGTCCGCACCGTCGTGGCGAAGTCGGAATCAACCCCGCCCACACCGACCTTGGCGAAGACCGCGGTCAGGGCGGCGAAGGCGGCGGAGGCCAGTGCCCAGAAGAGCCAGGGCGAGGGCGATACGACGCTCAAGTCAGTGTCTCCAGGTCTGATAGATGGCCACCGGCCGGCCGGAAAAGTCCTGCACCGTCACCTCCGTCTCATAGACCGGCTGAGGAGCGTGGAGGTCATGATTCCGGCCGTCCTTCATGACGACGATCGTGTCGCAGCCGGCGGACGCCATGTCGATGTCGTGCAGCACCACCACCACCGTCTTGCCGAGGTCGCGGGACGCCTTGCGGCGCGCGCGCGGACGCTAGTCCAGGAGCGGAGGATGAGGAAGGCAGCGAGGTGCTCGGGCGCTCAGCCCTCGTCGCCCTCTGGGAGCGACGGGGTCCGCCTACCGGACCGTGAACAGCTCGGTCCGGGTGGCGAAGGGCTGGCCGTCGCGGACGATTGTGACCGTACCGGACCAGGCGCCGGGAACCGGCTGGCGCCGACGCCCGGCATAGCCGACGTAGTCGGCCTTGCTCCGGTCGAGCGGTTCGCCCTTGTGATCGGAAAACGGACCTTCCGGCCCCTCCAGCCGAAGCATCAGCTGGTCGCCGGCTTCCAGGTTGATCGCCCATCCCCATAACACTGTCGCCCGTGAATCGCGCTCGGGCGATGGCGGCGGACCCTGCGCTCGCAAGCTCGCCGCATCCACGGGTCCAGCTGCCAGCCCGATCCCGATGACGGCGGTTCGGCTTGCAGCCAACCTACCCGCCAGGTCCACGTCCCACAGTGGGGCTCCGCCATCCGCGCAAGGCTCGCTGAGCGGGCGGCCAGTGGCCGGGTCGAGCTCCACGCCCTCCTTGCGCACCGAAATGTGCACGTGCGGGAACTGGGTGAGGCCGGAGGCACCGACCCTTCCAACCGGGTCGCCCGTGTCGACCGGTTCACCCGGCTGCACGAGGAGCGAGCCGCGGGCGAGATGGCAGAGCTGCGTCTGCCAGCCCGCGCCGTGATCGATGACGAGCCCGTTGCCGCACTCCCGGTCGCGCACCGCCGCGCGTGCGTCGGACGTCTCCACCAGAACGTCCGGTTCGCCGTCGCGCGCCCGCAATACCGTACCCGCAGCCGGCGCCAGGACCGCCGTTCCCATCGCATCCTTCATGCTTGGCACGCGGATGTCGGTCCCTTCATGGCCCTCATAGCTGGCGGAGCCGCAATAGCTGTCCGCTACGCCTGACCCGGAATCCAGGTCTGGCGTGCTCTGAAGATAGCAGGTGCGGCCAACCTCACAGTCGAGCGGAAGCGCAATGCGGAACGGCTCGGCTGCTGTCACGCCCTGTCCGACGGGAACAACCAGCAATGGGAGCAAACGCAGGAGGGCGGTCACCGTGAGGCCACGGCGCCGGAAGACTCTGCCCGTCTGATCGACCGAAGACCCCAGTGTGTTCGCGCTCATGTTCGCCCTACCGCCTCCGGCGTCCTGCGCTTCCGCTTCTGTGCAGAACCACCCTTGGCCGGCGCTCTCGGCAGTATGAACCTAATCATACACCATCCTGGAATGGCAGGAGTCGGATCCGCTCGTTCCGAGCGGCCGACACTGCACAATCACAGGGTTGCCGGGCGGCCGCTCGGCGGCAATGGCCGCCCGCCGCACGGGATGGGCGGGGGCGCCTGCCAATCACAGCGCGCCCTTCTGACGGTGCCTTGGCCCTCCCCTTCGCGACGGTCTTCCGGCCGTGCCGCTCGTCTGGTCACCTCCGGTCTCCGGCGATTCCGGTGCAGACGCCGCGATCACCCGGTCCCTGCAAGGCAGCCATGCGATTGCAGGCCTACCGCAGCGTGATGCTCACGCCTAATTCGGGCGCGTCCAATAGATTGGTCGACGCAATGGCTTACGCACCTTCGACGAACCCGGCCGCCTTTCAGGATCACCCGGCCGGCGCATCGAGCCGGATCCGCACGGCGTTCGCCTTCCTCGTCTCCAACGCGAGCCCGCAGGCCGACTCGGCGGTCGCCACGCCGCTCCTTGCCCGCAGCGACGAGGAACTCGCGGCGCTCGGCGTCTCGCGCGCAGGTCTCCTCAAGCAGTCCTTCCTCAGCGGCCGATCCGGCTTCTGGTAAGCGGCACCCGCCTCAGGCGACGCCGGCTTCCCTCGCGCGCTCGACGATGTGGTCGCGCCCGCGCAGCATGTCGGCGAGCGAACCGAACTGGTTCATGTAGTGCCCGCTGAAGCCGTCGCGCTCCAGCCGGGCGAACAACGCGCCGAAATCCATCGTCCCCTCCCCCGGCAGGAGATGCTCCTCCACGGTTCCCCGGCAGTCGGCGAGACGCACTTCGCGGCAGCGGGTGAAGTCGAGGGCGTCGATGAAGCCCTGGACGCCCTCCGGCCAGAGATGGGCGTGGTTGGCGGTGAAGGCGAAGCCGAGGGCCGGCGACGGCAGCCGGTCGAAGTAGAACAGGCACTCTTCGATCGTCGCGCCGAGATACTTCACTTCCGCCTGCTCCGGCTCCCGGTTCGGGTTCTCCAGCAGGAGCAGAACGCCCTCCTTCTCCGCATGGTCGACGGCCCGCGCCAGCCGCTCCAGGGCAGCGTCGCGTCGCATGCCGTAATCGTCCGTGAAGTGATATCCGGCGTGGACGATCACCCAGCCCGCGCCGGTGGCGGCGGCCATGTCGGTATAGGCCCTGAGGTAGTTGTCGGCGGCTTCGCGCATGAAGGGCGAGACCTCGGCGATGTTGACCCCCGACAGGGTGTGAAGTCCCAGCTCGACCCCGGTCTCTTCGAGGAGCCGTCGGATCGCCGGCGCGCGGTCGCGGAGCGTCTCCAGCGCATTCGGCTCCAGGTCGGTCTGGACGTCGAGATAGCGGACGTCGTTCTCGGCGGCCCAGCGGATCGCGTCCTCGACGCTGAGCTTCCGGCCGACATCCACTCCGATTCGTTCGCGGATCGACATCGATCTCCTCTCCTCGCGGCCGCTCAGGCCGTCCCGGTGACCACCCATGCGGTGGCGGTGAGCGAGCGCGGACCGTCGGGCGCGCCGGTGAGATAGGCGCGCCGCACCGCCTCGCCGATGCGGGTCCGGTCGTCCGGCGCCAGCGCGGCCACGTAGCCGCCGACCGGGCCCTGGCCGCCGAGCAGCGGCTCCCAGAAGTCGGCGAAATCGGCGAAGTCCATGCGGATGGTCGCCTCGTCGCGGCGGACTGCGGCGAAGCCGGCGTCGCGGAACAGGTTGGTCATGCCGTCCGGCAGGGCGAGCGGGCTGGCGAAGAGCTTGTCCCGGATCGCCGCCGCCTTGTCGTCGAGCACCGAGGCGGTGTCCCAGAGGAGCCGCTGATACGTGAGGCCGCCGCGGAAATCCCAGCCGGCGGCCACCGCCGTCCCGCCTGGCCGGCAGAGGCGCTTCATCTCGCGCGCCGCCAACTGTGCGTCGCCGACGAAGTTCAGCACCAGAACCGCGTAGGCGGCGGCGAAGGCGCCGTCCGGCAGCGCGGAGCGGCAGAGATCGTCCTCGACGAACGTGATTCCGTCCGCCTCGGGCCGCCCGCGGGCATAGGCGAGGTAGGCTGGCGAGACGTCGGTGGCGGTGATCGATCGTTCCGGATAGCGGCGGCGGAGCGCGACCGCCATGCTCCCGGTCCCTGCGCCGACGTCGAGGAGGCGGCCCGGCGGCGGTTCTCCGACGCGGTCGAGCACCGCTTCGGACAGGCGGGCGCTCCAGCGACCGATGAAGCGCTCGTAGGCGGCGCCGTCATTGGCGACGTAGGTGGTGGAGGGGCTGGCGGTCATCTCGGCTCGCTGTCAGTTCATCGCGACGGTGGGCAGCCAGGTCGCGAGACCCGGCACCGCCATCAGCAGGAGCGTGAAGAGGATGATGAGGACGAAGAACGGCATGTTGGCGCGCAGGATCTTGATCTGATCGACCTCGGCGATCCGGCTCGTGATGATCAGCGCGATGGCCATGGGCGGCGTGAGCTGGCCGATGATCACTGCCATCACCATGAGCGTGCCGAAATGGACGAGATCGACGTTGAAGGCGACCAAGGTCGGCAGGATGACCGGAACCAGCACCGGGATCAGCGGGTCTAGGAACATGCCGGCGATGATGGCGAGCACCATCAATGCGAGGAGCTTCATGTACATGCCGTCGCCGATCGTTAGCACGTCGATCATCGAGGCGAGCATCTGCGGGACGTGAGCGCTCGACAGGCTCGCACCGAAGGCGAAGGAAAGGCTGACGATGAGCAGCAGTTCGCCCGTCGTCTGCACGGCGCTGACGAGCACCCGGTAAAGGTCGCGCAGGCCGAGCGTCCGGTAGACGAAGACGGAGATCACGATCGCATAGACGGCGCCGAACGCGCCGCCCTCGGACGGGGTGAAGACGCCGAGGACGAGCCCGCCGATGATGATCGCCGGCATGCCGAAGGCGAGGGACGCGCGCAGGCCCGAGCGCCAGATCTCCCGCAGCGAAAAGGAGCCGTGCTTGCGCCAGCCCTTGCGGTGGGCGAGGAAGGCGACCAGCAGCATGAAGGCGCCGCCGAGCAGGATCCCCGGGATCAGGCCGGCGAGGAAGAGGGTGCCCAGCGAGACGCCCGTCACCGCCGAATAGAGGATCATCGGCGAGCTGGGCGGGATCAGCGGGCCGACGCCGGAAGAAGACGCGCTGACGGCTGCGGATATCTCGGCGGAGTAGCCCTCCTTCTTCATCGCCGGAATGAGGATCGAACCGCTGCCCGCAAGGTCGGCGGTGGAGGACCCGATCATGCCGCCGAAGAACATGCTGGTCAGCACGTTGACGTGAGCCAGTCCGCCCTTCAGCCACCCGACCAGGGCGCGGGCGAACTCGAAGAGCCGGCCGGAGATCCCGCCGGCGTTCATCGTGACACCGGCAAGCACGAACATCGGCAGCGCGATGAGCGTGAAGGTGCTCATGCCCGAGACCATCGACTGCGGTACGATGAGGAGCCATTGGCCCGCGAAGATGAAGCTGACCATCACGGCCGTCATCAGCGCCGCGATCATCGGCACGCCGAGCGCCAGCAGGCCGAGGAGCAGAATGATCGTGATCAGCGCGCCCGTCACCGGCGCGCCTCCGGCATTCGAGGCCGCTCGCGCCATTGCCGAACGAAATCGGCGAGGAAGGCGAGCGCGGCGAGCGCCGATCCGATCAGCATCGCCGAGGTGAACCAGCCGGTCTGGATGCGCAGATAGATCGTGCGGTCGGATCCGAACAGGCTGACATAGTCGAAGGCGAGGATCGCGAGGTAGCCGAAGACCGCCGCGGAGAGGAGGTCGGCAAAGAGCCGCGTCAGCTTCCGGATCTGCGGGGGGAGCTTCTCGACGATCACGTCGATCCGGATGATCTGGCGGCGGCGAACGGACAGGAACATGCCGCACATCGCCAGCCAGGGCATCAGTGCGATCACCAGTTCGTCGGCCCAGATCGCGGCATGGCCGAGGCCGTAGCGGGATACGGCATTGCCGAACACCAGGCCGACGATGGTGACCAGGACGGCGGCGCCCGCAACCTCGACGAGGCTGTTCACCGCCCGGTCGAACCACGTCTCGTCCTCGAGCTTGACCAGATCCGCTTCGCGGGTGGCCTGGTCAAGCTGAGCGGCGAGGTCGTCGGTCGCCAGCGCGTCACCACGGCCGGGCGGGTTCTCGGTCGGCGGCGACGCCATCCGGTGCTCCAGGTGCTGACGGGCCTGCCTGCAGCCGTCTATTGCTGGGCCGCCTCGACGACGCGCTTGGTGAAGTCGGCGCCGGCCGTCTCGCCGATCTTCTCCCAGATCGGCTTCGAGGCTTCCTGGAAGGCCGCGAGATCGATCTCGTTGATCTCGACCCGGCCCTCGTCGCGCAGTCTCTTGAGCAGCGCCTCGTCGGCCTCGATGCCCAGCTGGCGGGTATACTCCGCAGCCTCCTGCGCCGCCCGCTTCACGGCCTCCTTCTGCTCGTCGGTGAGCGAATCGTACTTGCGCGCATTCATCACCAGCGTCACCGGGGTGTACACGTGGTTGGACAGGGAGACGTATTTCTGCACTTCGTGGAAGGAGCGGTTGACGGTGCCGGCGAGCGGGTTCTCCTGGCCGTCGACCGTCCCCTGCTGGAGGGCGAGGTAGAGCTCTCCGAGGTTCATCGTCACCGGCGACGCGCCATAGGTCTGGAACGTGAGCACCCGCGTCTCGCTCCCTGGCACGCGGAGGCGGACGCCGCGCAGATCGCCGGGGACCACCACGGGCCGCACGTTGTTGGTGATGACCCGGAAGCCGATCTCGCCGAAGGCGAGCACCTCCAGCCCGGCTTTCTCGCGCATGGACCGGCGCAGCTCCTCGCCGATCTCGCCGTCGAGCAGCCGCGCCACGTCCTCGCGGTCGCTGAACAGGAACGGCATGTCGAAGACGGCCCATTTCGTATCGAGCTGAACGGCGTCCGACCCCATCGGATAGACGTCGATCTGGCCGGTGCGGATCATCTGCAGGTGGACGACTTCATTGCCGAGCGCCTGCGTATGGAAGAACTCGTGGTCGAAACCGTCGCCCAGCTCGGCCTCGAGGTTCTCCGCGAAGCGCTGCGCCATCTGGAGATCGAGTCCGGTCAGCGGGTTCTCACCCGAGATGCGCAGCTTCAGCGCCTGCGCGGAAGCCGTCCCGGACGCGAGAGCGGACAGGCTGACCGCCAGCGCGCCGGCTAAAAGCATCGACATCGTCTTCTTCATCTCTGCTTCCTCCCTCTGCTCCCGCAGCGTTCTCGGGCCTGTTCCCTCAGGCCTTGAGGCGGGTTTCCTTGAGCATGTCTCGGTCGAGCCGCACGCCGAAGCCCGGCCGGTCCGGCACCGCGAGGCGGCCGTTCTCCGGCTGCGGCGCATCCAGGAAGAGCGCCCGCTCCACCTGCTCGACGCCGAGATGGCATTCGGCAAGCGTGCCGTTGCGGAAGCCGGCGACGTGGTGCAGGCAGTAGATGCCGCCGCCGCCGGCGTCGGAGAGCGGACGGTTGTAGATCTGGGCGAGATGCGCGACCCGCCGCGTCTCGGTCATGCCGCCGTTGTACAGGCTGTTCGGCATGAAGATGTCGATGGCGTCGTGCTCGAGCCATTGGCGGAAGCGGCTGGAATGTCCGTCCATCTGGCCCGCGGAAAGGGGTATCCGCGTCCGCTTGCGCAGCATCGCCATGTCGCGCGCGTCGTTGGCGCGCAGCGGATCCTCGAACCAGGCGATGTCGAGGTCCTCGATCAGGCCGCAGAGCTGTGTCGCCTCCTCCAGACCCAAGCTCTCGTTGGCATCGATCGCGAGGACGAGCTCGTCGCCGAGTTCCTTGCGGACGCGGCGCACGCGGCGCGCATCCTCCTGATAGCCCCCCTTGGCGACGCCGACGAGCACCTTCAGCCGCGTGTGGCCCTTGGCCATGAGGCTGCGGCCGAGTTGCACGAGCTGGTCCTCGTCATAGGCTCCGAAGCCGTAGGTGACGTAGACATCGGCGTAGTTGCGGTGGCCGCCGAGGAGCTGCGCCACCGACCGTTCGCTCGCCTGGCCGATGATGTCCCACAGCGCCAGGTCGATGCAGGCGAGGGCGGCGAGGTTGATGCCGGTCATCCGGCCGCGCTCGGAGACGAGCGGATGGAGCCGCGCGTGAACCGCTTCGAGATCGCGCGGGTCCATCCCCTTGATCGCCGGGAAGAGGTCGTCCACGAGCGCGGCGGCCACGCCGTGCAGCAGGAAGCGCGCCGCCATGCCGACCCCGACATGGCCCTCGTCGGTCTCGATCTCGCAGACCACGCGGGTGCTCTCGCCGGCCGGCTTGTCCACCAGCGGCAGGCGGGTCTCGACCTTGTGCAGGCTGACGCGGATGTCGGAGACGCGCATGGGCTAACCTTCGGCCTTGACGGCGACATGGGCTTCGAGCGCTGCCGGGATCCGGCCGGCGAGCCCGTCTTGCGCGCCGAGCAGACGGTCGAGGTCGGGGATCGGGCGGCGATACTCCGGATCTCCGGCCAGAGCGGCCTCGATCGCCGCGGCGGCGGCGAGGGTCCCGACATCGTCGCGCCGGCGCCCGACGATCTGAATCCCGAAGGGCAGGCCGGCCGGGCTGAGGCCGCAGGGAATGACCGTCGCGGGATGCGTTGTCAGCGTCACCGCGTAGGTGATCGAGATCCACTCGATGTAGCTCGACAGCCGCCGACCGTCGATCTCGGCCACGAAGACGTCCTCGACTGGAAACGGCTCGACGGCGGCGGCCGGGCAGATCAGCAGGTCGAACTCGTCGAAGAAGCGCTGGAAGCGCCGGAAGAGACCCGTCTGTTCGGCATGGGCGCGGCCGATATCGGCAACCGTCAGGGTGCGGGCGAACTCCGTGTTGCGGATGACGTTCGGACCCGCGAGGTCGCGATGCCGATGCACGTAATCGCCGTAGGCGTGGGCGAAATTCGCCGCCCGCAGCGCATCGAAGGTGCGGTGCAGGTCGCCCAGGTGGGGGTCGCGCCACTCCGCCCGTCCGAACAGGGGCTCCAGCCGCTCCGCCACCACGGCGAAGTGGTCGCGGATCGTCTTCGAAACCGTGGCGCCGCCGAGATCTGCCGAGAACGCGACGCGGAGGCCTGCGAGATCGCAGTCGGGGAGCACGGCGAAGCGGACCGGATCGAGGTCGAGCGACAGAGGGTCGGACCGATCGGGCCCGGCCAGCGCCGCCAGGAGCAGGGCCGCGT
>JAEZEK010000321.1 GCA_023417735.1 Pseudomonadota bacterium
GACGAAGAGCGCGGCGAGGCCGAACGCCAGGACGATTGCCGCCAGGTCCGCCGTCGGCACAGCGCTGCGCTGGAGCCGGAGATCGAACAGGCGGGCAAGGAGCACGAGGCCGCCGAAGGCGGCGGCGCCGGCCAGGATCGCGGTCCCGCGGCGGGGGGCGATGCGATGCGCCGCGAGCATGGTCGCGCCGAGCGCGCCGATCCCGGCCGCCTCCGCCGGCGTGGCGAGGCCGACGAGGATCGAACCGAGCACGGCCACGACGAGCAGGATGGGAGCGGCGAGCGACCGGAGGAGACTGCCCCTTGCGCCCCGCCC
Source organism: Pseudomonadota bacterium (assembly GCA_023417735.1). GTDB lineage: Bacteria > Pseudomonadota > Alphaproteobacteria > Rhizobiales > Afifellaceae > Propylenella. The sequence goes on from JAEZEK010000321.1 coordinate 316, forward strand.
GGCTTCTTCCGCCCGGGGCAGTGCAGGGGCCGATGCGGGACGGAGGCGCGCGACCGCGAGCTGGTAGGCGAGATAGAGGCCGACGAGAACGAAGCCCGGAAGGAGCGCACCGGCGAACAGCTCGTTCACGCCGACCGTCTCCGGATCGAACACGCCCTTCTCGAACTGGGCGTTCTGGTATGCGATGCCGATCTGGTCGCCGAGCACGATGAGCACGATCGAGGGCGGGATGATCTGCCCGAGCGTGCCGGCCGCCGCGATCGAGCCGGTCGCGAGCGAAGGGGCATAGCCGCTGCGCAGCATGGTCGGGAGCGCAAGCAGGCCCATCGTGACGACCGTCGCACCGACGACGCCGGTGGAAGCCGCAAGGAGCGCACCGACGACGGTCACCGACACGACGAGGCCGCCTTGCGCGCGGCCGAACGCGCGCGCCATCGACAGGAGGAGGTCCTCCGCGATCCGCGACCGCTCGAGCATGACCCCCATGAAGACGAAGAGGGGCACCGCGACGAGGACCTCATTCGTCATGATCGCATAGATGTTCTGCGGCAATGCAGCGAGGAGCCCGAGCGGGAACGCGCCGGCCGCGGCGCCCACAAGGGCAAAGGCGAGAGACGTCCCGGCAAGCGTGAACGCGACCGGGAACCCCGCCATCAGCAGCGCGAAGGTGGACACCACCATCGCGAGGCAGAGGAGATCCGCAAGGCCCAAGGCGCGGCGCCTATGGCTGCCGGGGCGCCGGCGCCGCGGCGGTGTAGTGGCTCCCGCCGGAGCGCAGCGCAAGCCACGCCCTGAGCGCCAGCGCCACGGCCGCAAGCCCGAGCAGCACGGCGAAGACGAGGATCACGGTCTTCAGCAGGAACACGAACGGGAGCCCGCCCATCTCGGCCGAGGTCTCGAGGCTGCCCCAGGCGTGCTCCACGTATGGGATTCCGAACCAGAGCACAGCGGCGCAGAAGGGCAAGAGAAGCAGGAGCGAGCCCAAGAGGTCCGTCCATGCGCGCCGCCGTGCCGGAGCATCGCGGTAGAGCACGTCGATCCGGACATGGGCATCGCACGTCAGTGCGTAACCGGCGGCGAGCATGAAGACGAGCGCATGGCAGTACCAGACGGACTGCTGCAGCGAGACGATGCCGATGGAGAACACGTAGCGCAGGACGACGTTCGCCACCTGCGCAAGCACCGTCGCCAGGACGAGCCACTTCACCGCCTCGCCGATGGATCGATTGATGCCGTCGATGGTAGAGAGGATGCGCTCCGCGACGCCCATTGCAGGCTCACCTTCGTCTCGCCGGGCCAGACCTCCTCTGTAAGGGGGCGTCGGGCCCGCAACAATCACGGAAGGCGATCTGCAGACGGCGCGCCGGGAAGCCTCGAAGCGGCAGGAACGTGCCGACAGGGAGCGCACATGACACCGATCGTGCTCGTCTCGGCCGACGTGCGGGTGGCCGACGGCTATACTTGGCACGCCGCGCCGCAGACCTACCTGCAGGCGCTGACCGGGATCGGCGTCGCGCCGCTGATCCTGCCCAGCCTGGCGGGCGCATTCGGGATCGAGGACGTGCTCGCCCGCGTGGACGGCGTGCTCCTCACCGGCTCGCGCAGCAACGTCCATCCGGCGGCCTACGGGGTTCAGCCGTCGGAGAAGCACGAGCCCTACGATCCCGCGCGGGACGCCACGACCCTGCCGCTGATCCGCGCGACGCTCGACGCCGGGCTGCCGCTCCTCGCGATCTGCCGGGGATTCCAGGAGCTGAACGTCGCGCTCGGCGGGTCCCTTGTCACCGAGGCGCAGGAGCGGCCGGGCTCGCTCGATCACCGGGCGCAGCCGTCGGAGGATCAGGACGTCCGCTTCGGCCTCGCCCACATTGTCCGGTTCGAGCCGGGCGGCATGCTCGCCGCGGCATTGGGCCGGCACGAGATCGAGGTCAACTCGGTCCATCGGCAGGTCATCGACCGCTTGGCGCCGCGGCTCGCCGTAGAAGCGCTCGCGCCGGACGGGACCGTCGAGGCGGTGCGCGTGGCGGACGCGCCGGGCTTCGCGGTGGGCGTGCAATGGCATCCGGAATACTGGGCGGGGTCCGACGCGCCGTCGAAGGCGCTGTTCGCGGCCTTCGCCGAGGCGGTCTTCGCCCAGATGCGCCGCAAGTGGCCAGCGGCAGCCGAATAGGCGATTCGTCAGCCGATCAGCGCGCCAGCGAGCAAGACCGCGCCCAGCGCGGCGATGACAAGACCGCCGAGCATCTCCACGCCGAGCACGAGCGCAGCCCCCCTCCGTGACCCCGTCGACCCGGCGAGCCGCTCGGCCGCCGCCCTAGCGCCGACGGCCAATGTGGCGAGCACCGCCACGGCGAGTGCGGTGCCGAGGGCCATCAGGAAGGTCGAGGCGACCCCGGCCCAGAAGATGCCCTGCGCGAGCGCGAAGACCAGCACGATCAGCGCACCGGTGCAGGGCCTGATCCCGACGGCGAGGATCGCGGCGGCGGCACCGCGGATCCCGTCCGCCTTGGCCGCCACTTCCGCGGACGGCGCATGCGCGTGTCCGCACCCGCAGGAATGGTCGTGGCCGTGGTGATCGTGATGGACGTGCGCGAGAGGGGCGGCCACGCCCGCGCCGACGGGCGCCTTGACGGGTCGCGGGCGCAGGAGGCGGGCGGCCTCCCGGAGCTTGCGCACGAGGATGAAGAGTCCCAGTCCGGCGATCAGCAGGTAGCTTCCGACCTCGAGCACGCGCGCGGTGTCGGTGATGGCGAAGCTCGTCATCCGGAGCGCCGCGGCCATGATCGCGACGAGCAGGACCGCCACCACCGCCTGGGCCATCGCCGCCAGGAAGGCGATCAGCACGCCACGGCGTGCGCTCTGCTTCGTTGCCAGCAGATAGGAGGAGATCACGACCTTGCCGTGCCCGGGACCGGCGGCGTGGACGACGCCATAGCTGAACGAGAGCCCCGCCAGCCACCAGAAGGCGTTTCCGTCCTGGCGCAGCGCCTTCAGGGCCGCCGTCAGGTCACGGTAGAACTGCCGCTGCAGGTCCGCGATCCAGGGCAGCCAACCTCCCCCGCTTTGGTCGGGCAATCCGACGCCGAAGGGTGAGGTCTGTGCCAATGCGGGATATGCGAGGACGAGGACCAGCGCGGCGGCGAGGAAGCACTGCGCCGCGAAGGAGGCGCCGCGCCCGTTCACCGGCAGGCGACCCTGGCCGCGTTCTCCGTGCCGGCGGCGAGTTCCTGCAGTTCCGGCGGAAGTTCGCGCTGGTCCGGTCCGATCGTGGCGAGCGCCGCCTGCGCCTGCGGCGACAGCTCCTTCGCGAGCTGCACCGTCAGGGTGCATCCCGCCGGCGCGTCCACGAGGCGCACCGCCTCCTCGCTCGGCAGCGAGAACGCCACGAAATACTCGGGATCGCCGACCTCCAGAACGACCTCGCCGGAGGGCTTGAGCGGCCGGGCGAGAGGGAGCGTGTAGTGCAGCGTGAGGAAGCCGTCCTGCTCGTCCAGCCAGTAATCGACCGGTGCGGAGAAGCCTGCGGAATACTCGCCGATGCCGAGCCAGGTGAAGAACTCGTATTCACTGAGCGATTCGACGTTCACCTGGGCGAGCGGCTGCAGCTCTGCCTTGGAGAGCCTGCCGTCGCCGTCGGTGTCCAGCCCCTGCGCGGCGAAGGCGGAGAACGCCTCGTCGAAGCGCCAGTGATGCCGCACGGCGGTGATCTGTCCGCTCTCGTCGAACACGATCTCGGAAGCGGCATCGACCCAGACGTGGGGATGCGCCGCCGCCGGCGAGATCGGATAGGCGAGCAACACCGCCGAAAGAACCAGTCCGCGCATCACGATGGTCAGCCCTCGCACGCGATCGCCCCGAATCGCGCCACTTCGTTTGCAGCCGCAATAGCAGCCTCAAGCCGGCGAAATCATGGTGATGGCACAGCCGGTCAGCAGGTGCGGCCGGCGCGCCGCTCCGAATCGTACCAGGCGACGAGATGGTCGATGAAGGCCCGCACCTTGGCCGGCATCCGCTCCCGGTGCGCGTAGATGGCGAAGACGCCGAGGCCGTCGAGCTCGTACCGGTCGAGCACGGTCACGAGGGCGCCCCGCGCAACGTGATCGCGGACGAGCACCCACGGCCCGCGCGAGAAGCCGAGCCCGGCGAGCGCCGCCGAGATTGCCGCGACCGGGCTGTTTGCCTGGACACGCCCGGTCACGCTCGCCGTGATGCGGCTGTCGCCGTCCCGGAAGGGCCAGTTGGCGCGGGAGCGGAGGTTGGTGTCGACGATGCAGGGCAAGCCGGCGAGCTCGGAGGGATGCTCCGGGCGGCCATGGCTCGCGATCAGCTCGGGCGCCGCATAGACGACGACGCGGAAGTCCGCGAGCTTGCGCGCGATCAGGCTCGAATCGGCGAGCGCGGAAATGCGCACGGCGCAGTCGTAGCCCTCGTCCACCACGTCGACGAAGCGGTCCTCGAGATGGAGCTCGAGGCGGATGTCCGGGTGGCCCGCCACGAAGTCCATGATGACACGGCTGAGTTCGCTCTCGCCGATGGCGCGCGGCACGGAAATCCGCAGCCGGCCCTGCGGTGCCTGCGACGATGCCTCGAGCGTCTCCCGGAGATGATCGACGCGCCTGAGGATCTCCTGCCCCTCCTCGTAGGCCGCCTCGCCTGCCTCGGTGAGCGAGAGCTGCCGCGTGGTGCGGTTGAGGAGGCGTGCGCCGAGTTCCTCCTCGAGCTCGGAGACGTATTTCGACATCAGCGCCTTGGAGCGCCCCGTCTGCCGCGCGGCGGCCGAGAATCCCCCTGCATCGACGACCGCCACGAAGGCGCGCATGCGGGTGATCGAATCCATCAGGGTCGCGCCAGCGAAACCGCGAAATCGACCAGCGCGCGGTCAGAGCCGCGCGGGCCGATGACGGAAATCCCGAGCGGGCAGCCGTCGAGGCTGGCGAGCGGGATGGAGACCTGCGGCAGGCCCGACAGCCCGGAAATCGCGAGCATGCAGAGCGCGCGCTCACGGAACGCCTGAAGCCCGTCCCCGGACAGATCGCTCAGCGGCGCGATCGAGGGCACGCTCGGCAGGACGAGCACCGTGTCCGCGCCGAGAAGATCGTCCATGCGGCGCCGGACCCCTTCCCGCTCCGCGTCTGCGTCCGCCTTCGCCTTGTCCGTGACGGTGCGGCCGAACTCGAAGCGCTCGCGGACGCCCGGCGTCATCACCGGATCGCGCGATTCGATCCATGCCCCGTGCGTGCGCCAGGCCTCCCAGGCCTGGATGTGACGGAAGAGCCAGTACCAGCGCTCCAGCCCGTCGGGCGCCACCGTCACCGGGTCGGCCGGCCCGCTCCGGGCGTAGACCCGCGCCTCGGCGCCGGCGAGCGCATCCGCCTCCCGCTCCGAGAGGAGCAGCGCGAACGCATCCTCGGCGCGCAGCGCCCGCCGAAACTCGAAAGGTCCGGGATCCTCGCCGAGGAACACGGGCGCCACCCGCGCGAAGACGGCCGCGTCATCGGCGAAGTACCCGGCGGTGTCGAGCGAGGGCGCGAGCGGCATGGTCGCCTCGAGCGGCACGCGCCCGTGCGTCGGCCGGATGCCGAAGAGGCCGCAATAGCTGGCGGGCGCGCGAACCGACCCGCCGGTGTCCGACCCTATCGCGAAATCGCAGAGCCCGGCCGCGACGGCCGCGGCGGAGCCGGAGGACGATCCTCCGGTGATACGCCCGGGCGCGCGGACGTTGACGGGCGAGCCCGTGTGCATGTTCTGGCCGTTCAGCGAGAAGGCCAGTTCGTCGGTATTGGTCTTGCCAACGAAGTGCGCGCCGGCGTCGAGCATGCGCTGCACGATCGGCGCGCTCAGGGCGGCGACGGGGCTCTCGGCATGCTTGACCGGGCTGCCGCAGCCGGTCCGGTATCCGGCGACGTCGTAGATGTCCTTGACGGCGAAGGCGAGCCCCCGCAGCGGGCCGGCCCCGGCCGACGGCACCGCCACCGGATCGCAGCGCACGAATGCGCCGATGGTGTCCCCGGCGACCGTAGTGCTCGCATCCATACGCAACTCCTCTCTTCGGGCGTTCGAAGGGCCGGCGGACGGATACGGCCTGCTTGGCATCGACCCCCGCTCAGGCGATGAGCTGAGCGTCGTAGCCGGCGCTGATCACCGCGTCGATAAGCTGCTGCGACGTGACCGTCTCGCCGTGCTCGACGCTGGCCGTGTGGTGGTCGGGATGGACGCGCGCCCGAATCACGCCCGGGACGCAAAGGAGCGCGTCCTCCACCTTCTGGATGCTCGCGACGCCGTCGAGCCCGACGATCCTCAGCTCGGTGTGATCCATGTCCGTCCTCGCCCGCAGAAGATGAGATCAAAGATGGCGAGGAAGCGGGCCGCTTGCCAGCAGTTCGGAGAGATCGGCGCGCGAAACCTCGTGCAGCAGCTCGGCAAAACGGGCCGACTGGTGCGCGGCGATCGCGGCGCCGGTCTCCGCCGTCGCGGCGGCTGCGTTTCCGACCACACCGTCCGGATGGAGATCGCCGGCGAGCCAACCAAATCCGACCGGCCCGTAGGCCCGGAGGTGGCAGTTCTTCGCGACGAGACTGGACTGGAGCGACGGGAAACGGTCCGCCGCCTCCATCGCAACGAGATCCGGCCGGAAGCGGAGCATCAGCGCGGTTTCCACCAGTCCGCCATGCACGCCGGCTACGCGCTCGGCCTCGTCGACCACGCCGTCCGGATAGCCGAAGCGGTTCCAGGTAAGATGGACGGCGAGCATGCCGTGCCGCGCGCGCAGCGTGAGGGCGGCTGCCGTCATGGCGGCCACGTTGCCGCCATGCGCGCTCACGAAGACGAGCTTCTTCAGGCCCGAGGCGGCCACCGACCCGCCGATCCGCTCGAGCGCGGCGGTGAAGAGCGCGTGCGAGAGGTCGAGCGTGCCAGCGAAGGCCGCGTGCTCCAGGGAGGCGCCGACCGCCATGACCGGCAGCGCGATCACGTCGACGCCCGGCGCGAGGCGTCCCGCCGTGTCGCCGCGCAATACCGCGGCGATGAAGGCGTCGGTGCCGGTCGGGAGATGCGGCCCGTGCTGTTCCGTAGCAGCCAGGGGCGCGATTGCGACCGTCCGCTCCGCATCGAGGTCGCGGAAGTCGTCCGACTTCATCTCCTGCCAGCGGTAAAACGGCATGTCGGTTCCTGCGTCGCGGCGGCGCGCAAGATCGCCCGGGACCCGACGGGAAGCAACACCGCGGCCAAGGTGTTGATGCGGCGGGCGGGACGGGAGATGGTCCGGCGCCGATGACACCGACATTCCGTTTCGCGCCGAGCCCGAACGGCTACCTGCACCGGGGGCACGCGCTCTCCGCGCTCCTGAACTTCCGTGCGGCGGAGCGGCAGGGCGGGCGATTCCTGCTGCGGATCGAGGACATCGACCGGACCCGCGCCCTCGCCCGCTACGAGGACGCGATCTTCGAGGACCTCGCCTGGCTCGGGCTCGCCTGGACGGAGCCGGTCCTGCGCCAGAGCGGGCGGTTCCCGGCCTATTGCGAGGCGCTCGAGGACTTGGCGAAGCTCGGCCTCCTTTATCCGGCCTTCCTCTCGCGCGGCGAATCGACCCGGCTGATCGCCGATCGGGAGCGCAGCGGCAGGCCTTGGCCGCGCGACCCGGACGGCGCGCCGCTCTACCCGGGACCGGAGCGGGACTGGTCCGACCAGCGCAGGACGAGCGAGATGGCGAGCGGGCGACCCTATGCGCTCAGGCTCGACACGGCCCGTGCGTCCGCGGGGCTGCCTCCACTCGGCTGGACCGAGGCGGATCCGTTCGCTCCGGCCGTCCGGTCGCGTCGCGCAGCCGACCCGCTCGCCTGGGGCGACGTCGTGCTCGGCCGCAAGGACGTGCCGGCGAGCTACCATCTCTCGGTGGTGGTGGACGACGCCTTCCAGGGCGTGACGCATGTCGTCCGCGGCCTTGATCTCGCGGCGGCGACATCGGTGCACCGCGTGCTCCAGGCGCTGCTCGGCCTCCCCGAACCGCTCTACTTCCATCATCGCCTGGTGCTCGACGAGGACGGCCGCAAACTGGCGAAGTCGCGCGACTCGCAGGCGATCCGGGCCCTGCGGGCGGCCGGCGTTTCGCCGGCAGAGATCGCCGCGGGTGTCGGCCTCTAGCCGAGCACGGCCCGCAGCACAGCCAGCCAGCCGATCATCGTCACGAGGGCGAACGCCGTGGAAAGGGTCATCACGGTGGAGGCGAGCGCCTCGCCGGTCCGGAACCGGCTGGCCAGGATGAAGGCGTTCACGCCGGTCGGGCACGCCGCGACGAGAGTGGTGACCTCGATCGCGAGCGGAGGCAGGCCGAGCGCCATGCCGAGCGCGAGTACCACGCCCGGCAACAGGAGGAGCTTGAGCCCCGCCATCGCCGAGGCCTGCCCGAACCGGCCGCGCAGGCCGTAGCGGGCGAGACCGATGCCCGACGCGACGAGCGCGAGCGGCCCCGCGGTGCGCGCCAGCGCGTCGACGATCTCGCCGACGGGCCCGGCGAGCGGCAGGCCGAGCCCTCGCCAGAGCACGCCGGCCAGAATCCCGACGATCACCGGATTTCGGACGAGCTCCGCCGCGAGATGCAGGAGCGCCCGGCCCGGACCGGCGGCCTCCTCCGCGATGCCATCCGTCCGCAGCGCCCAATCGTGCATCAGGAGCGCGGAAACCATGATCACGGGCGTGTGGATCGAGATGATCACCAAGGCGACCACGACGCCGGAATCGCCATAAATCTGCAGCTCGAAGGGCAGCCCGATCAGGACCGTGTTTGCGAAGGCGGCGGACACCCCGCCGACGACCGCCCCGCGGGCGTCGCGGCCGAAGGCGCGGCGCATGACCGCATGCGCCACCAGCCAGACCACGGCGATCCCGCCGTAATAGGCCGCCCAGATCCGCCACGGCGACACGCCGCCGAGATCGGCGGTCGCAACGGTGCGGAAGAGCAGCACGGAGATGGCGAAGGTGAACACGAACTCGGAGATCCCCTCGCCCGCCGCAGCGCTGAGGATCCCGAGGCGCCGGGCCGCATAGCCGATCGCGATCAGCCCGAAGACCGGGAGAACGACGTCCAGGAACTGGATCACGCGCGCGCCCTCGCCGGTCGGGAGGAGAGGATTCTGGATGCGGGCCTCTGGCGGGAGGTGCCTGCCTGCCATAGACCCCGTTCGACGCTCTGGAAAGCTGGCGGGCCACGCGATGCGCGAACGCGGAACGATCCTCATCACCGGCTGCTCGTCCGGGATCGGGGCGTGCTGCGCCCACGGCATGAAGGCGCGCGGCTGGCGGGTGTTCGCGACGGCGCGAGAACCCGAGGACATCGAGCAGCTCCGGGCCGCCGGTCTCGACGCGCTCTACCTCGACTATGCGGAGGACGAGTCGATCGCAGCGGCGTTGGAGAGCGTGCTGGCGGCGACCGGCGGACGGCTGGACGCGCTCTTCAACAACGGCGCCTACGCCCAGCCCGGCGCGCTCGAGGATCTGACGACCGAGGTGCTGAAGGAGCAGTTCGACGCGAACTTCTTCGGCTGGCACGCCCTCACCCGCCGCGTGGTGCCCGTCATGCGGCGGCAGAAGGCCGGCCGCATCGTGATGAACTCCTCCGTCCTCGGCTTCATCGCCCTGCGCTTCCGCGGCGCCTACACGTCGACGAAGTTCGCGCTCGAGGGCTACAGCGACACGCTGCGGATCGAGGTGGAGCGCGCGGGCATCCACGTCGCCACCATCGAGCCCGGGCCGATCGCGACCCGGTTCACCGAGACCGCGCTGCGCTACGCGCAGAAGAACCTCCCCATCGAGACCTCCGTTCATCGCGAGGCGTACCGGCGGCGGCTCGCGTCCATGGCGAAGGGCGGCAACACCCGCGGCCAGCTCGGGCCCGAGGCGGTCCTCGACGCCCTCGTGCATGCCTGCGAAAGCGGGCGACCCCGCACGCATTACTACGTCACCCAACCGACGCGGCTGATGGCGTTCGCCCGCCGCGTGCTGCCCCGTTCCACCCTGCACCGGGTGCTGAAGCGAGGCTGACAGGAGAGCCGATTGCCCGACCTCGTCCCCGCCACAGACCGACGCTCGCTCTATGCGCTGGCGGGCTTCGTGCTCGTCTGTTTCGGCATCGCCGCCATCGGCGGCGCCGTGACGACGCCGAAGATCGGCGGCTGGTACGCCGCGCTCGCCAAGCCGGACTTCCAGCCGCCGAACTGGGTTTTCGCGCCGGTCTGGAACGTGCTCTACGCGCTCATCGCACTGGCGGGCTGGCGCGTCTGGAGGGTCAAGGGAAAGCCGCTCGAGCGCCGTATGGCGTTCCGCGCCTATGGGATCCAGCTCGCCCTCAACCTGGCCTGGTCGATCGCGTTCTTCGGGTTCGAGAGCCCGCTGGCGGGGATGGCGATCATCCTCAGCCTGGTGACCATGATCGTCTGGACGATCGCGCTCTTCTGGCGCGTCGATCGGGCGGCTGCGCTGATGCTGCTGCCCTATGCCGCGTGGGTCGGCTACGCCACCGCCTTGAACGTCGCCATCGTCGCCCTCAACTAGCGGTCTTCCCGACAGGATCTCCCATGAACTCGTTCTTCCAGGTGATCACGCCGATCGCGATGGCCGCGGTCGTGATCATCCTTCTCCTCGGGCTTTGGAAC
>JAEZEK010000324.1 GCA_023417735.1 Pseudomonadota bacterium
TCAGGAAGGACCGCGCGCGGTCGCGGAAACGCCCGTGACGACCTGGCAGCCGGCTGCGGCGACCGCGAAGAGGCCGCTCTGGCGCGCCATCGGCCGCGGCATGCTCGGCCGCTGCCCGAATTGCGGGCGCGGCGCTATGCTCACGGGCTTCACCGGGGTTCGCGACGCGTGCCCCGCCTGCGGCGAGGCGCTCCACCACCACCGCGCCGACGACGCGCCGCCCTACATCACCATCACCATCGTCGGCCATGTCGTGCTCGGGCTCGTGCTGTGGGCCGAGATGGTCCACGCCCCGCCGATCTGGCTCCATATGGTGCTCTGGCTGCCGCTCACGGTCGGCCTCTCGCTGCTGCTCATGCGGCCGGTGAAGGGCGCCGTCGTCGGCCTGCAATGGGCGCTCGGCATGCACGGCTTCGGGCCCGAGCCGCTTGCGACGGAGCGCGACGGCGCCCTGCCTCCGGAGCACTATCCATGAAGACCGACGACGTGCTCGAAGTCGAGCGCATGGGCGAGACCGCGGCGCGCGTCAGGCCGAAGGACGCCGGCACCCTGATCGTGCTCGACCGCTCGGGGAGCGTTCCGAAGGTGCTGATGGGACGCCGGTCCGACCGGCACGTCTTCATGCCGGGAATGGTCGTGTTCCCCGGCGGGCGCGTCGACAATGCCGACCGTCATGCCCCGACCGCCGACACGCTCGACCCGATCGTCGAGGCCAAGCTGCTCCTGGAGATGCGCAACCGGCCGAGCCGGTCGCGTGCCCGCGCCATCGCGCTTGCCGCCATCAGGGAGGCGTACGAGGAAACCGGCATCCTGGTCGGCCGGCCGGGCCGGCCGGAGCGGGCGGTGACGGCCGGGCCCTGGCGCCCCTTCCTCGATCACGACGTGCTGCCCGCGCTCGGCGCGCTCCGCCTCGTCGCCCGCGCCATCACGCCGCCCGGACGGCACCGGCGCTTCGACGCCCGCTTCTTCGCGGTCTTCGCCGACGCCGTGGCGGCAACCGTCGAGCCGCCGCATCAGGAGCTGATCGGGCCGGCCTGGCTCACCTTCGACGAGGCCCGCGCCCATCCGCTGCCCCGCATCACGCGCTTCGTGCTGGACGATGTCGAGCGCAGGCTCGCCGATGACCCCGACCTTCCTCCCGACGGACCGGTGCCGTTCCATTCCATGCGCCACGGCCGCCGCGTCAGCGTCGACCTGTGAGCGGCCTCGCCGGACCCTCCGGCGCGTCCTGGCGCGAACGGGCCGGGCTGACCCCCGGCGCGCTCGCCGCGATCGCGACCATCGTCGCGGTCGGCGTCGCCGTCGGCCTGTTGCCGCCGCTCCTCTCGCTCACCCTGACGGGGCGCGGCGTCTCCGAGCGCACCGTCGGCGTCCTGGTCGCCGTCATCGCGCTCGCGGCGCTGGCCGTCACGCCGTTCGCCTCGCGCATCGCGGCGCGGTTCGGGACCGCGCCGACCATCGCCGCGGCAACCCTGGTGATGGCCGCCCTGGTGCCGGGCGCCTGGCTGATCGAAAGCCTTCCGCTCCTCTTTCCGCTCGTCTTCCTCTATGGCGGCGCGACCTCGCTCTGCTTCACGCTCTCCGAATACTGGATCAACGCGGCCACCCCGGATCACCGCCGCGGCCTGGTCATGGGGATCTACGCCACGCTGCTCTCCGTCGGCTTCGCCATCGGGCCGGCGCTCATCGCGCTTCTCGGCGCCGACAGCGTGGCGCCCTTCCTCGTCGGCTCCGCCGTGCTGGCCGCGGCGAGCGTCCCGGCCCTCGCCGCCCGCGGCCTTTCGCCCGATTTCCGCGAGGCGCCGCGCACCCGCTTCTCCGCCTTCATCCTCGCGGTGCCGGTCGCGACGATCGGCGCCTTCGTGTTCGCGATGGCGGAGGGCGGCGGCTTCGCCTTCCTGCCGGTCTGGGGCCAGCACCTCGGCTTCGAGCGGAACCTCGCCCCCCTGCTCGCCTCGGCGATGACGCTCGGCAACGTCGTGTTCCAGATCCCGCTCGGCATGTTGGCCGACCGGGTCGACCGGCGCGCGGTGCTGTTCGCGCTGGGCGTGGCGGGCAGCGCCGGCATGGCGCTTGCCTGGGCCGTGTCGGGCTCGCCGATGCTCCTCCTCGCCGTGCTCTTCCTGTGGGGCGGGGCGACTGCGGGGATCTACACGGTCGGGCTCGCCCATCTCGCCGGCCGCTTCCGCGCGGGAGAGCTCGCCGGCGCCAACGCAGCCTTCGTGTTCTGCTACGCGCTCGGCATGCTGGTCGGCCCCCTCCTCCTCGGCGACGCCATCGCGCGCTCGCCGGAAGCCGGCTTCCCGCTCGTGCTCGGCACGGGATTCCTGCTCTATGCGGGCCTCGTCGGGCTCAGGATGCGCCGAAGCCGCACCGCCGGACCTTGACTTCCCGGCCGCCACCCTTCATCTGAGCGGCCAATTCACCGTTCAATTCCGAGGACTGTTCGATGGCCAAGGCCACCACCATCAAGATCCGCCTCGTCAGCGAAGAAGGCACCGGCTACTTCTACGTGACGAAGAAGAACTCCCGCACCATGACGGACAAGCTGTCCATGCGGAAGTACGACCCGAAGGCGAAGAAGCACGTGCTCTTCAAGGAAGCCAAGATCAAGTAGGCGGGCCTACCTCGGATTGCCATCGGGGCGCCCGCTGGGCGCCCTTTGCTTTTTCGGATCGGGCAGAGAAGTGGCCGGCCGGGCCGCGG
>JAEZEK010000332.1 GCA_023417735.1 Pseudomonadota bacterium
CGTCAATGACGCGACGGACGGCGCGCCCGTCATGCAGAGGGCGTGATTGCGAGGCAGGCAGCCGGGGCGTGCCGCGGGTGTGGCATTCCCGACTCACTTGCGCGCATCTCGCGATGAAAGCCTTGGAAAAGATTCGGCGACTCTTGTGAGCGAGTCACGGCACCTATAGTTTCCGAGCTGCAAAGCACGACATGTCGTGCGGCGGGCAGAATTCCGATCAAGTTCTAGCGTTTGGCGCGGGCGCTCCGGCGTTCGTGGACAGCTCGGGATTCCGTTCGGATGCGGCAGAAATCAAGGTGCCAAGGAGACCCCATGTCCTGGACCGACGACCGAGTGGAGCTCTTGAGGAGGCTCTGGCAGGAAGGCAAGAGCGCGAGCCAGATCGCCGCGGAACTTGCCGGCGGCGTCACCCGCAACGCGGTGATCGGAAAGATCCACCGGCTGGGGCTTTCCGGCCGCGGTCAGCCGACCTCGACAGTGAAGCGGCAGCGCCGGACCGCGGTTGCGGCAGCGCCCGCCGCCCGCAAGCCGAGGATGCACCCGGTGGCAGGCGCCCTCGCGCTCGATGCGATCGAAGACGTCGAAATGCTGCCGGTCGTCCAGCACAAGAACGCGGTGGTGGTCCCGATCGCCAAGCGCCTGCCGATCGAGAAGCTCACCGAGCGTACGTGCAAGTGGCCGATCGGCGATCCGGGCCACTCCGACTTCCACTTCTGCGGGCACGAGTCGATCGAGGGCCTGCCCTACTGCGAGTACCACGCGGGGGTCGCCTACCAGACGCCCGACCCGCGCCGCAGGGCCAAGCGCGCCCACGCGTGAGAGGGCACCGAACGCGCCGCGAGGGGCGGGCCGGACCCCGGAACGGCCCTCAGGCGCGCTCGAACTGCTCGTTGAAGGAATAGCCGGCGCCGCGGACCGTGCGGATCGGATCCCGCGCCCGGCCGCGGTTCAGCGCACGCCTCAGCCGCCCGACGTGGACGTCTACCGTCCGCTCGTCGACATAGACGTCCCGCCCCCACACGCCGTCGAGGAGCTGTTCGCGGCTGAACACCCGTCCCGGGCTCTTCATCAGGAACTCGAGCAGCCGGAACTCCGTGGGCCCGAGATGGATCTCGCGCCCGCCGCGACGGACGCGAACGGTTTCCCGGTCGAGCTCGAGATCGCCGGCCTTCAGCACCGTGCTCACCGCATCCGGACGGACTCTCCGCAAGATGGCCTTGATCCGCGCCATCAGCTCGGGGACGGAGAACGGCTTCACGACGAAGTCGTCCGCGCCCGTCGCGAGCCCGCGAATGCGCTCGTCCTCCTCGCCGCGCGCGGTCAGCATCACGATCGGGAGGAGCGCCGTCTCCCCGCGGGTCCGCAGCCGCCGGCACAGCTCGATGCCGGAGAGGCCCGGCAGCATCCAGTCGAGGAGCAGCAGGTCCGGCTGGCGTTCCCGCAGCCTGATCTCCGCCTCGTCGCCGCGGGCGATCGTCTCGACGTCGAAGCCCTCCGCCTCCAGATTGTAGCGGAGCAGGATCGCGAGCGGCTCCTCGTCCTCGACCACGAGGACCTGCGGCTTCGGCATTTCAGGCCTGCTCCGCCTGGGTCAGGCGGGTCGTGCTGCTCTCGCGGGACTCGTCGAACGGCTGGCCGGTGACCAGATAGCAGATCGTCTCCGCGATGTTGGTGGCATGGTCGCCGATCCGCTCGATGTTCTTCGCGCAGAACAGGAGATGCGTGCACATGCCGATATTGCGCGGGTCCTCCATCATGTAGGTCAGGAGTTCCCGGAACAGCGACGTGTAGACGGCGTCGATCTCGTCGTCCTTTGCCCAGACTTCGCGGGCCTTCTCGACGTCGCGCGTGGCGTAGCTGTCGAGCACCAGCTTCAGCTGCTCGAGGGCTAGCGTGGAAAGATGCTCCACGCCGACATAGACCCGCTGGCCGAACTTCTGCGCGTCGATCGCGAGGGCGCGGCGCGCGATGTTCTTGCCGAGGTCGGCGACCCGCTCGAGGTCGTTCGAGATCCTGAGCGCGGCGATGATCTCGCGGAGATCCTGCGCCATCGGCTGACGGCGCGCGATGACGAGGATCGCCTTCTCCTCGATCTCGCGCTCCATCTCGTCGACCTTCTTGTCGGCCGAGATGCAATCCTGCGCGAGTTCGGGATCGGACTTCAGCAGAGCGCTCACCGACCGGGCCACGAGCTGCTCGGCGAGCCCGCCCATGGTGGCGATCAGGCTGGAGAGCTCGTTCAGCTCGTCGTCGAAGGAGGTGACGATGTGTTGCTTCATTCTCCGTCCTCCGCTCAGCCGAACCGGCCGGTGATGTAGTCCTGAGTCCGCTGGTCGTGCGGATTCGTGAACATCATGTCGGTCGGGCCTTCCTCCACGAGGTAGCCGAGATGGAACATCGCCGTGCGTTGCGAGACGCGCGCCGCCTGCTGCATCGAATGGGTGACGATCACGATCGCATAGTTCTCGCGCAGCTCATCGATCAGTTCCTCGACGCGGGCAGTGGCGATCGGGTCGAGTGCCGAGCACGGCTCGTCCATCAGGATCACTTCGGGGTTCGTCGCAATGGCGCGCGCAATGCAAAGCCGCTGCTGCTGTCCGCCCGACAGCCCGGTTCCCGGCTCGTTCAGGCGGTCCTTGACCTCGTCGAAGAGCGCCGCGCGCTTGAGCGCGCCCACGACGATCTCCTCCAGCTCCGACTTGTTGCGCGCCAGGCCGTGGATGCGCGGGCCGTAGGCGACGTTCTCGTAGATCGACTTCGGGAACGGGTTGGGCTTCTGGAAGACCATGCCGATGCGCGCCCTGATCTCCACCACGTCGACCTCCGGCGCGTAGATGTCCTGGCCGTCCAGTTCGACCGTGCCGGTGACGCGCGCGATGTCGATCGTGTCGTTCATCCGGTTGAGGCAGCGCAGATAGGTGGACTTGCCGCAGCCGGACGGGCCGATGAGCGCGATGACCTCGCGATCGGGAATGTCGAGGTCGACCGAGAAGAGCGCCTGCTTCTCGCCGTAGAAGACGGAGACCTGCCGCGTCTTCACCTTCACCGGCGCATGGTCCGGCGCCTTCGCTGCCGCCTCCCTGGCCTGTGCGATCACCGCCTGGCGGTCCGCCGGCTCCTCGGCTGCCACCCCGACCGGGATCGTGGCGCTCCGCTCGTTCATCGTCATCGTCATCGTGCTCACCAGCGGCGTTCGAAGCGCTGCCGCAGGAAGATCGCGACAGCGTTCATGAGGAGGAGGAAGCCGAGAAGGACCATGATCCCGGCCGAGGTGCGCGCGACGAAGCCGCGCTCCGGACTGTCGGCCCAGATGAAGATCTGGGTCGGCAGGGCGGTCGATGAATCGAGGATGCCGCCGGGCGGGCTCGTGATGAAGGCGTTCATGCCGATCAGGAGGAGCGGCGCGGTCTCGCCGAGCGCCTGGGCGAGGCCGATGATCGTGCCGGTCAGGATCCCCGGTATCGCGAGCGGCAGAACGTGGTGGAGCACCATCTCGTGCTTGGAGGCACCGATTCCCAGCGCAGCCTCGCGGATCGACGGCGGGACGGCCTTCAGCGCAGCGCGCGTGACGATGATCATCGTCGGCAGCGTCATCAGGGCGAGCACCATGCCGCCGACGAGGGGCGCCGAACGCGGCAGGCCGAACCAGCCGAGGAACACGGCGAGGCCGAGCAGGCCGAACACCACGGACGGCACGGCCGCCAGGTTGTTGATGTTCACCTCGATCAGGTCGGTCCATCGGTTCTTTGGTGCGAACTCCTCCAGATAGATGGCCGCGGCGATGCCGATCGGGAAGCTCAGGAGGAAGCAGACGAGGAGCGCGTAGAAGGAGCCGACGATCGCCCCGGACAAGCCGGCGAGTTCCGGAAAGCGGCTGTCCGCATTGAAGAACAGGCCCCAGTTGAAGGGCTGGGAGATGCGGCCGTCCGCATTGAGCGCGTCGAACCACGCGATCTGCTGGTCGCTCACCCGCCGAAACCGCTCGGGCGTGTCGCGGCTGATGTTCCCCTTCGCGAGCTGGTCGAACGGATCGGAGACGGGGAGTTCCACCCGCACGGTTTCACCGACCCAGGAGGGGTTGGCCACGACCATGTCGCGCAGCACGAACTGCGCGCCGCCGCTGATCATGGCATTGAGGGCGCGCTGAGCGCGGCCCTCGACATCCGGGAACAGACTGCCGAGCGCGTCCCTCAGCACGGCTTCGTACCGGGCCCGGAACAGGTTCTCGCGGTCGATGCGCTCCGGATCGAGTTGCACGTCGAGCGCGATATGGGTCTGCTTGAACGCCGGCAGCCCGGTCATCACGATCGATGTGACGAGCGTGCCGAGCAGAAGCACGGCGGCGCCGATCGCGGCTATGCCGAACCATCGCAGCCGGCGGTCGGCGGCGTAGCGCTTCCGCCGGAGGCGCGCGGCGGCGTCGGACGAGAGCCGGTGCCCGGCCCTGGACGAGCTATTCATAGCGTTCCCGGTATTTCTGCACGATGCGCAGCGCGATCACGTTGAGGCTCAGCGTGATCAGGAAGAGGAGGAGGCCGAGCGCGAAGGCGGCGAGCGTCTTCGGGCTGTCGAATTCCGTGTCCCCGATCAGGAGCGTCACGATCTGGACGGTCACGGTCGTGACCGAATCGAGCGGGTTGAAGGTGAGCGTGGCAATGAGCCCGGCTGCCATGACGACGATCATCGTCTCGCCGATCGCCCGGCTGAGCGCCAGAAGGATGCCGCCCATGATGCCCGGGAGAGCGGCCGGGATGAGCACGCGGGTGATCGTCTCCGCCGGCGTGGCGCCCATCGCGAGCGAGCCGTCGCGCATCGCTCTCGGAACTGCCGTCAGCGCGTCATCCGAGAGAGACGAAATGAACGGGATGAGCATGATCCCCATGACGCCGCCTGCCACGAGCGCGCTGTTCGGCGCCATGTCGACGCCGATCGACGCCATGAAGCGGCGGAGCGCGGGCGCGACGGTCAGCACGGCGAAGAAGCCGTAGACCACGGTCGGGATGCCGGCGAGCATCTCGAGCACGGGCTTCACGACGGTCCGCACGCGCTTGTCGGCGTATTCCACGAGGTAGATCCCGGACAGGAGGCCGATCGGCACCGCCACCAGCATCGCCATGAAGGCGATCAGAACCGTGCCGGTCAGCACCGGGACGACACCGAACGCGCCGGCGCCGGCGATCTGGTCCGCCCGGATGGAGATCTGCGGCTCCCACCTCAGCCCGAAGAGGAACTCGGTGATGGGCACCATCATGAAAAACTGCCAGGCCTCGAACAGGAGCGAGGCGACGATGCCGGCGGTGGTGAGGATCGCCACGACGGAGCAGAACACCATCAGCCAGGTCAGGACGTGCTCGACACCGTGGCGGGCCCTGAACGTGGGCGAGAGGCGGCCGCGGGCGACCAGCAATCCGACGATCGTCAGGCAGGCCACGGCGGCCACCATTGCCCAGCGCGCGATCTCGCGCCAGCGGACGAGCGTTTCCGCGGCGGCGAGGATCTCCGGCGACGGATTGCCGAACGTGCGACCGCCCGCGGCGTTCTTGATCTCGCTGAGGAAGAGCCGGAGCTGCGCCGGCGACGCCCCGTCCGTCAGCGAAGACGGTAACGAAGCGAGCAGCAGGCGATCGATGATCGCGTTCTGGAAGAGCAGCCAGACGAGAACGAGGATGATCGCCGGGATGCCGACCCAGATCGCGACGAAGAAGCCGTGATAGATGGGCCGGGAATGCAGCTTCTGTGCGCTGCCGCCGCCGAATACGTACGCCTCGCGCCGGCCGACCACGTAGGCGGTCACTGAGAGCAGGAGTATCGCCAGGAACAGATAGCCCGTCATGATCCGCCTTCAGCCGCGACGAAGGGAGCCCCGCAGCGGCCGGAGCCGCCGCGGGAACGTTTGCGATCAGCTGCCGTAGCGGGTGAAGTGCTCGCCGCCGACCACGGCGTCCTGCACGGCCTTGCGGTCGGCCTCCGGCAGCGGGATCAGGCCGCGCTCGCCGAGATAGCCGTCCTCGCCGATGGCATCCTCGCTCATGTATTCCTCGACGAACTCGGTGAGGCCCGGAATCACGCCGCGATGGGCGTTCTTCACGTAGAAGAAGAGCGGGCGGGAAACCTTGTAGTCGCCGTCGGCGATCGTCTCCGGGGACGGCTCGACGCCGTTCACCTTCACGGCCTTCAGCGTGTCCTCGTTCTCGTAGAGGAACGAATAGCCGAAGATGCCGACGGCATTCGGA
This sequence comes from Pseudomonadota bacterium, assembly GCA_023417735.1. GTDB lineage: Bacteria > Pseudomonadota > Alphaproteobacteria > Rhizobiales > Afifellaceae > Propylenella. The sequence goes on from JAEZEK010000332.1 coordinate 6,234, forward strand.
TCCTGCTGCAGGCGCTGCACGATCAGGTTGTCGTTCTCGCCGGCCTCGATGAAGGGACCGTCGGTGCGCATGCGCTGGCAGACTTCCTTCTTGCGGTCGCCGTCGAGCGCCGCGATCGCCTGGAACTCGGCGCAACCCTCGTCCATGACGAGCTCGACGAAGGCGTCGCGGGTGCCGGAGGTCGGCGGCGGGCCGAACACCGTGATCTGGACGTCGGGCAGCGACGGATCGATCTCGTTCCAGCGCTTGAAGGGGTTGGCGACGACCTGGCCGTCGACTTCGACCTGGGCGGCGAGCGCCTGGAAGATCTGGCCCTTGGTCAGGTCCATGTCGGCGCCGTTGCGCGACACGGCGATCGAGAGGCCGTCGAAGCCGATCTGGGCCTCAGAGATGTCGGTCACGCCGTTCTGCTTGCAGAGCGCCCATTCCGACTCCTTCATCGCCCGGGACGCGCCGGTGATGTCGGCGGTGGCCTCGCCGACGCCTTCGCAGAAGACCTTGAAGCCGCCGCCCGTGCCGGTCGATTCCACGACGGGGGCGGGGTTGCCGGTCATGTTCGCGTAGCGCTCGGAAACGGCCTGGGTGAACGGGAAGACCGTCGAGGAGCCGACGATGCGGATCTGATCACGGGCGCCTTGCGCCGCGGCGCCGGAAACGCCGGCGAGAGCGACCGCGCAGATGGCGGCGCCGGTGAGAAGCTTGCTAGTCACGGTGGGATCTCCCTGTGTTGATCCGTTCCGCCGAACCTCCGTCGGCTCAGCCGCCGCTTAGGTAGGCCTCGCCCTTGATCGCTATATTACAGCGCCGTGACATTTCGATGACGGCGGAACCCGTTCTGGAACAGGCTCTTAGGCCGCCCGATCTGCGCTGGAGGCCGGCAGGACCGGCAGTTCGACGGTGAATTCGGCGCCCGAGCCCGGTTCGCTGTCGATCAGCATCTGGCCCTGATGGCGGGCGAGGATGTGCTTGACGATGGCCAGACCGAGCCCGGTGCCCTGGAGTTCGCGGCTCACGCCGACATCGACGCGGTAGAAGCGCTCCGTCAGGCGCGGGATGTGCTCCGGCGGAATGCCGGGCCCGTAGTCCCGCACCGATATACGGACGCGCCCGCCCGGCCCCGCAGGCTGCACCGCGAGCCGCACATCCACCCGGCGGCCGGCCGCACCGTACTTGATCGCGTTCTCGATGAGGTTCTGGAAGACCTGGACGAGTTCGTCCGGGTCGCCCTTGACGAGCACCCTCCCAGGCGGAAGATCGGTGCCGATCTCGACTCCGAACCGTTCCGCCACGGGAACCAGCGTGTCCGCGACGTGGCGCACGGTGCCCGTCACGTCGACGATCTCCGTCGGGCGGCGATGCGCCCGCATCTCGAGCCGGCTCAGCGACAGGAGGTCGTCCAGCAGGCGCCGCATCCGGTTCGCCTGCTCGAGCATGATGCGCAGGAACCGCTCCGCAGCCGCCGGGTCGTTGCGAGCCGGCCCCAGCAGCGTCTCGATGAAGCCGGTCAGCGAGGCGAGCGGCGTCCGAAGCTCATGGCTGGCATTGGCGACGAAATCGGACCGGATCCTCGCCACCGCGAAGCGGTCGGTGACGTCGTCGAACGTGACCAGCGCGAAGTGGCCGGCACTCGTCGGCTCCCGCAACGGGCTGAATGCGACTGCGAATGTGCGGCCCCCCTGCCCCCCTTCCTGCAGTTGCACCGTGGACGGCCGGCCGGCGACGACCGCCTTGATCGCGTCCGTGAAATCCGGGGTGCGGAATGTGAGCGCGAGCAGGTTCCCGATCCGGGTGGAGGGGAAAGCCGATGCCGCCTTCTGGTTGAGATAGCGGACGACGCCGGTGCGGTCGAGGACGATCGCAGGGTCGTGCAGCGCGTCGACCACCGCCTTCATCGGGGTGTCCGGCCAGACCGCCGCGCGTTCCGCCGCAGCCTGGGTCGAGCCCGGGAAGACCGGTCCCGGCACGGCGATGGTGGCGAGGAGGACCACCATCCATCCGGCGAGCGCGAACCCGCCGGACGCGAGCCCGAGCAGCCATCCGAGGGCGAGCACCAGCGCCGACGCGGCGAGCGGCACACGCGCGAATGCCATCCGTTCGACGACCTGGCCGATCAGGTTCTCTTCGCCGCCGCCTTTCCCTCTCTCGGCCATTCCTCCTCCCGGGGCCCGGAGCCGCGTCGGGCATTCGGCCATGGTGGCCGATCTTATGCGACGTTCTTGCGAAAGCGCAGCAGGGTGAAGATGCCGAGCGGGCGCATCGGCACGGCTTCGACGAGCGCCAGCCGCGTCTGCCCCGTCACTGCCTCGATCGGAAAGTCGGGATGCCAGCCGAGCCGGTGGGCATGCGGCGCCATGAAGCGTTCGATGGCCGCGCGCGGGCCGGACGGGGCCGCGAAATGGTTGACGAGCACGACGTCGCCGCCGGGACGCACCACCCGCTCCATCTCGGCGAGCACGCCCGGCACATCCGGCACCACGGTAATCAGGAACATCGCGACGGCGGCGTCGAACGAGGCGTCCGCGAAGCCGAGCCGCGCCGCATCCATGACCGCAACCCCGGTGACATTCGCCAGCCGCTCGTCCGCGATACGCCGCGCTGCGCGGACGAGCATCTCGTGCGAGAGATCGATGCCGGTCACCCGGCAGCCGCGGTCATAGGCGGGCAGCGCGATGCCGGTCCCCACGCCGACCTCCAGGACGCTGGAGCCCGGCCGGCTTACCGCGCGGGCGGCGGCGAGGCGGCCGCTCTCCATGACCTTTCCAAAGACGAGGTCGTAGATGGGGGCCCAGCGCCGGTATGCGTCCCGCACCGAAGTCGCATCGAGCCGTCTCGCGGCGTCTCTGTCTTCTGCCATTCCCTCTCCCGGTCGCGGGCCAGTCGCTTCGCGGGCAAACCAGACCCGCCGCCGCCGGTTCCGTCAAGCGGCGGGGCCGCTGCTGCCCGGGTTCGGAACGGAGGCCAGCTCCGCGGTGTCGCCCCGCGCCGCTCGGGCGCGGAGGGCGGAGCGATAGATCTGCTCGATGGCGCCCGCCATGTGGGCAAGCGAGAACTGCCCCTTCAGGCGGATGCGCCGTGCGGCGGCCTCGGCCGAGATCGGGCCCGGCTCGTCGAGCGCAGGCCGCATCGCCGCCGCGAGCGCCGCCGCGCTTCCGGCCTCCACCAGCCGGTCCTCCTCGCCGGCGAAGATCTCCGGGATGCCGCCGACGCTCGTCGCGATCATCGGCAGGCCCGCCGCCGCGGCCTCGAGCACGATGTAGGGGAGCGATTCCGCGCGCGACGGCACGACGATCGTCCTGGCCCTGGCGAAGGCGATGCGGGCCGGCATCGGCGGTTCGAAGCGCACCGCCGCCGCGAGCCCCGCCCTTGCGACCTGCTCGCGATAGCGCGCCATGTCCGCAGCTTCGCCGTCGCCGACGAGGAGCGCGCGGACCGGCCGCCCGCCGGCGGCCACCTCGCGGAGCGCCTCGATGAAGAGGTCGACCCCCTTCAGGTCCCGCATCATGCCGATGTAGAGGAAGTCGGCGGCGTCCGGCCCGGGCACGACCGCCTCGAACTCCTCCGGGCGCAAACCGTTGTGAACGACGTGCGCCGGGCAGCGCGGCAGGCCGACCTTGCGGCGATAGGTCTCCTGCTCGTAGCGGGAGACGTGGATGAGACCGTCCGTCAAGCGCTCCAGTGCGCGCTCGACCTTGAAGTAGATGCGGCCCTCGAGCGAGGCGGGATCGTAGTGAAGGCTGCCGCCGTGCGGCGCGTAGAAGGAACAGACGGGGCGACCGCCCCGGCGCGCAAGGGCCGCCGCGAGCCTGCCGTACACCCCGCCCTTGGCGCCGTGCGCGTGGATGACGTCGGGGCGCATCGCCGAGGCCAGCCGATGAACCTCGACCGTCGCCGGCACGTCGCGCGGGCCGATGGAGCGGCTCATCGCCATGCGCTGAACCCCGTCGGCGAGGCGGGGGGCGAGCGCAGCGATCTGCTCGTCCTCGAAGGGGCCGCCGGTGGTGGAATCGCAGATGACGCCGACCCGGTGCCCGTCGGCCGACTGCGCCGTCGCGAGGTCGGCGATGTGCCGGAAGATTCCGCCGATCGGCGATCTCACGACGTGCAGGATGGTGAGATTCCGGCCGTTCATGCTCGTCCACCGCATCGCATGGGCTCCGTCTAGCGCAGGACGCTCTAAGCCGGCGTAAACGCGGAGCGATTGCCTCGCGCCGGGCCTTCGGCTAGCGGTGGCGGAATGTCTGCCTTCCCTGGAAAGAGCCTGCCGGAGCGGACCGGCGCGAGCACCGATCGCGGCGGCGGCTTCGCCTCGCTTCTCCGCCGCTGGCGCGCCGGCGAGATCCCGCCGCTCGTGATGGGCATCATCAACGTCACCCCGGATTCCTTTTCCGACGGCGGCAAGTTCGCCGATCCCGTCACCGCGATCGCCGAGGGCCGGCGCATGGTCGCCGACGGTGCGGCGATCCTCGACATCGGCGGGGAATCGACCCGCCCGAACGCCACGCCGGTTCCTGAGGATGAGGAGCGCCGCCGAATCCTGCCGGTCATCGAAGCCCTCGCGGGACCGGAGACGCTGATCTCGGCCGACACGATCAAGGCGAGCGTCGCGGCGGCCGCGCTCGATGCGGGCGCGCACGTCGTGAACGACATCCGCGGCCTTCAGGGCGATCCGGAGGTGGCGGCGGTCGCGGCGGCAGCCGGGGCCGGCCTCGTCGTCATGCACAATCCGGGGCTCCTCGGCTCCTCCACCGGCACCGAGGGCGATCCGATCCGGGCGTGCCTCGCCTTCTTCGAGAGGTCGCTCGGGATTGCCGCGCGGGCGGGCGTCAAGGAGGACCGGATCGTGCTCGACCCCGGGTTCGGCTTCGGGAAATCGACCGAGCAGCAGGTCCAGATGCTGGCGCGTTTCGACGAGTTCGGCGCGCTCGGCTTTCCGGTCCTCGCCGGCATTTCGAGAAAGTCCATCCTCGGCAAGCTGACGGGACGCGTCACCGAGGACCGGGTCACCGCCAGCACCGTGGCGCATTTCTCCACCATGCTCTCCGGCGCGGCGATCGTCCGGGCGCACGACGTCGTTCCCCATGTCGACGCGGCACGGATCGCCCATGCGATCCGGCGCGCAAGAGCAGAGAGAGCAGCGTCGTGATCCGCAGCGTGCTCGGCCTCGGAGCCAATCTCGGCGACCGAATGGAGAACATCGGCGCGGCGATCGCGCGCCTCGCCGGCACCCCCCGCATCCACGTGGCAGCTGTTTCCGCGCTCTACGAGACGCCGCCCTGGGGCCTGACCGACCAGCCCGCATTCCTGAACGCGGCTGTGCGGATCGAGACGGATCTCGACCCGCATGCTTTGCTCGACACCGTCCTGGACGTCGAGCGCAGTCTCGGCCGCGAGCGCGACGAGCGGTGGGGCCCCCGCGTCATCGACATCGACATTCTCGTCTATGGCGAGATGACCGTGGAGGAGGACGGCCTCTCGATCCCCCATCCGCGGCTGGCGGAGCGGGCATTCGCGCTTGCACCTCTTGTCGACGTTTGGCCCGAGGCGCGCATCAGCCACCGCACGGCCCGCGAATGGCTCGCCCGCGCCGACCAGGCCGGCATGCGGTGCCTGGCGCGCGCCGGCTGGCACCAGGGCGCGGTCGAGGGCGTTGTAACGCCGATCGTGACCCTCACGCTGAACCCGACGATAGACGGGTCGAGCGAAGCCGAGCGCGTCCGGCCCACGCACAAGGTCAGGACCGAGCGGGAGCGCTTCGATCCGGGCGGCGGCGGCATAAACGTCTCGCGTGTCGTGCACGAGCTCGGCGGCGACGCCCTCGCGATCGCGCTCGTCGGGGGAACCACGGGCGCGGTGCTCGACGAGCTTCTCGGCCGGGGCGACATTCCGCGGCGGCTCATCCAGATCGCCGGCCAGACGCGGGTGAGCTACATGGTCTTCGAGCGCTCAACGGGGCTCGAATACCGCTTCGTGCCGGACGGACCCGAAGTCTCGGAGGCGGAGATCGCCGCTTGCCTCGATCTCGTGGAGAAGGTGCGCTGCCGCTATTTCGTGGCGAGCGGAAGCCTGCCCAGAGGCGTGCGGCCGGGGATCTATGCCGACATCGCAGATGCGGCCCGGAAGGCGGGGGCGAAATTCGTCCTCGACACCTCGGGGCCTGCGCTGAAGGAGGCGATCCGGCGCGGCGGGATCCATCTCGTGAAGCCGAGCCTTTCCGAGCTGGAGGCCTTCGCCGGCAAGCCGCTGCCGACGCCCGCGACCCAGGAC
>JAEZEK010000461.1 GCA_023417735.1 Pseudomonadota bacterium
TGGCACGCGGGCGGCCCGCGCGCCGGCTCGCGTCAGGGTCACTGGACGGCGGACGGATTGTCCAGGCTGTCGGAACCCTCCACGTCGATCGAAAGACTGAGTGCGGCGACGGCGCCCTCGATCGCCCGGGTCTGCGCGACGAGCGCCTCGACGATGTCGAGCACGATCTTGTTGCCCTTGTCGTTGCCGGCGGCGAGCATCTGGTCGTAGGCCATCTCCCCGCTGTCGGCGGTGGACTTCATGACCTCCATCCGGGCGAGCGTCTCGTCCATCGCCGCATCCACCCGCTTGGATGCGTCCGCGGACTTCGCCGCGACGAGCTGGGCGATGCCCGGGCCTTCCACCGCGGAGCCGTCGGCGCGCCTGTAGGAGCCGGTCCAGATCGCCATCATGCCGACCTGATTGTAGTAATGGCTGTTGTGCGTGTTGTCGGAGAAGCAGTCGTGCTCCTCCTCCGGATCGTGCAGCAGCACCCCGAGCTTCATGCGCTCGCCGGCGAGCTCGCCATAGGAGAGCGACCCGAGCCCCGTCAGGATGGTGGCGAGCGCGCCGTCCTCCCCCTTTCCGGCCAGGTCCTGTCGCGCCGCACCGCCCTCCTGCCAGTTCCCGACCATTTCCTCGAGGTCGTCGACGAGCAGGTCGGTGGCGGCCTTCAGATAGTCGCGGCGGCGATCGCAATTCCCGCCGGTGCAGTTCGCGGTGTCGTAGTCTGTCGCGGGGCGGGCGCCCGCGCCGGCCTCCGTGCCGTTCGTGTCCTGGCCCCAGAGCAGGAACTCGACCGCGTGATAGCCGGTCGCCACGTTCGCCTCCACGCCCTGCGCCTCGTGGAGCGTCTCCGCGATCAGTTCCTTGGTGATCGCCGAGGCGTCGATCACGTCGGGGCCGATGCGCAGGGAGGGGCTGGCGATGACGTTGGCGGTGTAGAGCGGGTTCTCGTCCGTTTCCTCGCCGTAGAAGCCCTGGTCGACATAGTCGATGAGGCCCTCGTCGAGCGGCCAGGCATTCACGCGCCCCTCCCAGTCGTCGACGACGGCATTCCCGAACCGGTATCCCTCCGTCTGCTGGTATGCCGGGCGGGCATCGATCCAGGCGCGGCGGGCCGCCTGCAGATTGTCCTCGGTCGGCTCCGCGAGCAGCCCGTCGACCGCGGTCTGCAAGTCCTTGGCGCCGGACAGCGCATCCTCGTACATGGCGAGCGCGATGTCGCCGTAGGTCTGGATGACGGCTGCCGGATCGGGCGCGTCGGCGCGCGCGAGCGAGACGACGCCCGCAAGGCTCAGGCCCAATGCCGTCGCATAGGGCAGCAGGCGTGCTGGATTGATCATGAGAGTCCTCTTGGCCACGGGCTTCGGTGGATGCGGAGTGGATGCGGCGGCGGCCGGAGCGCTTCGTTTCGGCCGGCGCGCGTGTCTTCCCGCTTCCGTTCGCCCGGGCGCACCCTGCAGGCGCGGGCGGTGTTCCGGTGCCACCGCCCGTTCGGCGGCACCGGCGCCGCCGCGATGAAGCTCGACATGACGCCCTCCAATCGAAGGGGTTCAAGGCCCCGACATCAAAGGCTGCCTGGTCGCTGGACGAGGCGGCGCGATAATGCGCGCCGGCTCTTCATTGTCAACTTGATATTCTGGAATGATTCTAGGCGAGCAGCGCCGCCATGATCCTTTCACGCGTCATGGGCAGGTCGCGGATGCGCGCGCCGAGCGCATGGGCGACGGCATTGGCGAGTGCGGCGGCGGTCGGCCCGGCGGCGACCTCGCCGAGCCCGAGCGGCGGCTGGTGCGGCTCGCCGACGAAGCGGACGTCGATCTCCGGAACCTCCGAGAAACGCAGGATCGGGTAGTCGTCCCATTCCCGCGTCGCCGGCATGCCGTCCGCGAAGCGGACCTCTTCCTTCAGCGCCCAGCTCGCGGCCTGGACGATGCCGCCCTCGCCCTGGTTCGATGCGCCGTCGACGTTGACTACGAGGCCGGCATCGACGGCGGCCCAGGCGCGGCGGAATGCGACCGCCTCGCCCACCTCCACCTCCGCCACCAGCGCCATGTAGCCGGCCGTGTTCTTGTAGCGGGAGAATGCGATGCCGCGACCGGTGCCCTCTCCGCCGGGCTCGCCGGGCTGCCATCCGGCCATCGCGGCGGCCGTCTCGACGACCCGGCGCGCACGCGGATCCTTCAGCATGGCCAGCCGGTAAGCGACGGGATCCGCGCCGGCTTCCGCCGCGAGCTCGTCCACGAAGGACTCGATGGCGAAGACGTTCAGGAACGCGCCGAGGCCGCGCAGCGAGGACGTGCGCACCGGATTGGGATCGAGGAGATGATGCACCAGCTTCTGGTGCGGCAGGTCGTAGAGCGCAAGCCAGTTCCGGCTCGCCCCGCCGCCCATCGCGTCGGGCGTATCGTTCAGCTGGTTGGGCGGCGGCTCCGGGTTCGGCAGCGCCTCAGCGCCGAGGAAGTTGGACACGCCGTTGGAACCGGGGCGCTGGGCGTGCACGGGGCTCCAGACCTCGAACGTCCAGTCCGCCGGCGAACCGTTCAAGTCGCGCACGGCCCGGATGCGGACCGTTCCGGCCGTGCCGTAGGCCTCGGAGCCGAGCTCGTCCTGCCGCGGCCATTGCGCGCGCACGGGCCGCCCCGGCATCCGGGTGGCGACGAAGGCGGCGTCGAAGGCGACGTCGTCGGCCGGGTTGTGGCCGTAGCAGCCGGCGCCCTGGCGGTGGTGCACGATCACCTGGTCGGCCGAAAGGCCGAGCGCACGCGCGAGCCAGGTCCGCAGGCCGAACACGTTCTGCGAATGACTCCACACCCTGAGCGTGCCGTCCCGGAATTCGGCGAGCGCCGTCGACGGGCCGATGGAGGCATGGGCGATGTAGGGGCGCGAGTAGGAGGCCTCCAGGACGGTGCCGTCCGCAGCGGCGGGCGGGGCGCCCTCCTCAACGACCCTGTCGCGGGACGGGAGCGCGCGCAGGAAGTCCGGCGCGCCGGCATCGTCGGGGATCCCGGTCCCGCCGTCCCAGATCGCATGCTCCCAGGCCGCCTCGAGCGCACGACGGACCGCCGTCTCGTCCTCGCTCGTGAAGGCGACGAGATCGCCCTCGCGCAGGATGCCGACCGCCGTACCGGCGCGGCGCCGGATCGCCTCCTCGTCGAGGCCGACGAGCCGCGCACCCCGCCGCGGCCGCCGCAGGATGCGGGCATGCACCAGGCCGTCGGGGGCGATGTCGTGAATGAAGGCCGCGCCCGCCACCTTCTCGGCAAGGTCTCGGCGGGGCAGGCTCGTGCCCACGATCCGGAACTCCGCCGGGCGTTTCACCGGAGCGCTGCCGGTCGCCTCCCGCCGGAGATCGACGGCGCCGGCGAGCGTCCAGTAGTCGTGACCCGTTTCCGCCCCGTCCCTGAGGATGCGGCCGTCGTCCACGGCAAGCTCTTGCGGCGAGGCGCCGAGCGCATCGGCGGCCGCTTCGAGGAACAGGGCGCGCACCTCGGCGCAGGCGAGCCTGAGCGCCGCACCGCCGCCGCTCACCGACGTGCTGCCGGCCGTGGTCCCCTCCTGCGGGCTGCCGTCGGTCTCCCCCGCCACCAGGCGGATGCGATCCGGCGTGACGTCGAGCTCCTCGGCGGCGATCTGCGCGAGCGCGGTCAAGATGCCCTGGCCGATCTCGACCTTGCCGGTGGAAACCCGCACGCGCCCGTCCACCTCGAACCCGATCCACTGCGCCAGCAGCGGGTTGTCCGTCAGCCCCTTCGGCAAGGTGTTGGGGATCACGCCGGCACCCCCTCCGCCATCATGCGGCCAGCCTTCTGGACGGCGCGGATGATGCGGTTGTGGGAGCCGCAGCGGCAGAGATGCTTGTCGAGCGCCTCGGCGACCTCCTGGCGGGACGGCGACGTGTTGGTTTCAAGGAGGGCGGCCGCCGAGATCATGATGCCGGAAAGGCAATAGCCGCACTGGCCCGCCTGCTCGTCAATCATCGCCTGCTGAAGAGGATGCAGCCGGCCGTCCTTCGAGAAGTTCTCGATCGTGACGATCTCGCGGCCGACGACCGTCTCGACAGCCCTCGCGCAGGAATAGGCGGGCTCGCCGTCGATCAGCACCATGCAGGCGCCGCACTGCTCGAGGCCGCAGCCGAAGCGGCTGCCGCGCAGGCCGAGCTCGTTCCTGAGCACGTCCAGCAGCGGCTTGGAACCGTAGGCCTCGACCCGCACCGCTTCGCCGTTCACCGTCAGCTCGTATGCCTCGGCCATGCTTCCCCCCCATCCGTCCGCGGGCGGAAATTGCTGCATACAGCCGTGTCCTGCAACCTGATTTCGCAGGCCGGTCCGAAGGCGGCCCGTGGCAGCCGGCCGGCCGCGAGGGAGCGACGGGGACCCTCGCCGGGCGGCGGACGCAACCCGCAACCTTTCGCCGCGGCAGGAGGATGGAGAGCGGCTGGGAGAGGCGCGGGTGCCGAACCTGCGTTGAGCCAATCGAAGGGTCGCGGTAATCTGTGTTCGCGCGTGCAGAAAGGGGCAGCAATGAACGAGCTGCTTCGCTTCATCGATCAGGTGCCGAGCAATATGTGGATGGCGCTGGCCGTCGCGGTCGCAGCCATCTTCGTCGTCATGAAATCGGTCTAGCGTCGGTCCGGGCTCCCGGCCGCCCGGACACCGGGACGATGCTGAGGACAGTCATTCTACTTCGGCAGCACTTGCCGGACGGCAGCGATCTCGCGCCAGGGATCCGCACCGAGCCGATCCATGCGCGCCGGCACGGTCCGGATCGTGAAGGCCGCAGGATCGAGCCCTTCATCGAGTTCGTCCCAGGCGAGCGGCGTGGCGACCGGCGCCCCGGCTCGGGACCGGGTGGAATAGGGCGCGACGGCCGTCGCGGTGGGATCGTTGCGCAGATAATCGATGAAGATGCGGCCCTGCCGTTCGGCCTTGGACATGCGCATCAGGTACTTGCCCGGCGCACCCTCGGCCAGGTCGGTCGCCACCCGCCTGGCGAAGGCCTTGGCTTCGGACCACGCATGCCGCCGCTCGATCGGCACGACGACGTGGAGGCCCTTGCCGCCGGTGGTCTTCACGAAGCTCTCCAAGCCGAGGCCTGCGAGATGCGCCCGCACCTCCCGCGCCGCCGCGACGACATCGCGGTAGCCGAGCCCCTCGCCGGGATCGAAATCGAAGATCAGCCGGTCCGGGCGATCCGTCCGGTCGATGCGCGCGCCCCAGGGATGGATCTCCAGCACGCCCATCTGCACGAGCGCGATCAGGCCGCGGCGGTCGGTGAGGTAGAGGTAGGCGCCGGAGTCCTCGAAACCCGGCACGGCGACCTGCTTCAGCTCCCGCGGCACGCCGGAGCCGGCATGGCGCTGGTAGAAGCACTTCTTCTGCCGACCGGTCGGGCAGCGCACCAGCGTGATCGGCCGGCGCGCCACATGGGGCAGGATGAAATCGGCGATCGCGCGATAGTATTCCGCGAGGTCGCGCTTGGTCGTGCCCTGCTCGGGATAGAGCACCTTCTCCGGGCTCGTGAGCCGGACGCCCTCGATCTCGATCGCCTCATCCGCCGCCATGGGGCGCCTCCCGAGCGCTTCGCCGGCCGCCGTCCAGGAACTGCAGGATGGCTGCGTTGACCGGCCCGGAGCGCTCGTGCTGAAGCCAGTGGCCGGCATCTTCGTAACGGAACACGGTGGCGCCGTCGCAGAGCACCGCGCTCGCCTCCGCCAGGCCCGGTTCCAGGAAGGGATCCCTCGCCCCCCAGAGGATCAGGGCCGGCATTCTTATCCTTGCCCGGGCGCCCCGCGCTCGAAAGCCGCGAAGGGCACGGTACCAGTTGATCATCGCCGTGAGGGCGCCTCGCCTGCTCCACGCCTCGCGATAGGCGGCGATCTCCGCCGGGCCGAAGAGGCCCGGCGGCGCGGGGGCCTGGAGCGCGCGCTGAAGCAGCCGATACCCCCCGCGCGCGAGAACCCATTCCGGGAGGACGGGAAGCTGAAAGAAGGCGACGTACCAGCTCCGCCTGAGTTGAGTCCGGTGCTTGCGGGCATAGCGGACGGCAGCGACCGGATGGGGCGCATTGATGACGACGAGCCGCCGGACGCGAAGCGGGTGACGCGCGGCGACCCACCACGCGACGACGCCGCCCCAGTCGTGGCCGACGAGGTCGATCGTCTCGGCACCGAAATGATCGGCGATCGCCACGACGTCCGCGGCAAGCCTGTCGAGGCGATAGGCTTCCACCCCTGCCGGCCTGTCGCTGAGGCCGTAGCCGCGCTGGTCCGGCACGATCACACGAAACCCGCCCTTTGCAAGCGGGCCGATCTGCCTGCGCCAGCCGTACCAGAACTCCGGAAAACCGTGGAGGAGGACGACGACGGGACCGCCGGGCGGCCCCGCCGCCACAGCATGGAGGGCGACGCCCGGTTCGACCGGCACCCGGATCGACTCGTGCGGGTCGGGCGTCATCAGGCGCCCGCGACCGCGCGGACGAGTTCGGACGGCCGGGCCTCGCGCTCCAGCTGCTCGAAGGTGCATTGCCGCGGCGCCTTGTCCGGGCGGCGCCGGACGAGCCTCGTGCCGTGGCGGAAACGGTCGCCGGTGACGTGGTC
>JAEZEK010000028.1 GCA_023417735.1 Pseudomonadota bacterium
GCGCGGCATGGTCCGACGGCGGAGGCGGCGCACGGCCCGGTCCCGCCCTCCAATCTCCGGCCGCTGCCGCCCGTCATCACCAATCTCGCCGACCCCCCGAACGTCTCCATCCGGCTCGACGCCTCGCTCGTCTTCGCCGACCCTGCGGCGCCGCGGGCGGAGGCGCTTGCGAGCGCGATCGCGGAGGACATCCTCGCCTTCCTTCGGACCGTGTCCCTGCGGCAGATCGAGGGTCCGAGCGGCCTGCAGCACCTGCGCGAGGACCTCGTCGAGCGGGCGTCCATCCGCGCGGAAGGCGAGGTGCGCGACCTGGTGATCCAGACGCTGGTCGTGCAGTGAGGCGCGGCGCGCTCTCCGTCCTGGCGCTTGCCGCCATGACCGCGCCGGCCGTCGCCCAGATGGCCGGGCTCGAAGCTCTCATCCCGGAGGGGCAGGGCAGCGTCGCCGGCCGGATCATCCAGCTCGTCGCGCTCCTGACGGTACTCGCGGTCGCGCCCGGGCTGCTCGTCATGGTCACGAGCTTCACGCGCTTCGTCGTGGCGCTCTCGTTCCTGCGTTCGGGCCTCGGGCTCCAGAGCACGCCCGCGAACCTCATCCTGATCAGCCTGTCGCTGTTCATGACCTTCTTCGTGATGGGCCCGACCTTCGACAGGGCCTGGCAGAGCGGGCTGCAGCCGCTCATCGAGAACCGCATCTCGGAAGAGGAGGCGTTCGCCGCCATCGCCGAGCCGTTCCGCGACTTCATGCTTGCGCAGGTCAGGGAGAAGGACCTCCGGCTCTTCGAGGATCTCGCCCGGAACGGCCCCGGCGCTCCTGCGGAGGACGCCCCGGCGGAGGGTGCTCCGACGGTCGGGGAGGGCGCGGTGGAGCTGCGGATCCTTGTGCCGGCCTTCATGATCTCGGAGCTGCGGCGGGGCTTCGAGATCGGCTTCCTGATCGTGCTTCCCTTCCTGGTGATCGACATGATCGTCGCAACGCTCACCATGTCGATGGGCATGATGATGCTGCCGCCGACGGTGATCTCGCTGCCCTTCAAGATCCTGTTCTTCGTGCTGATCGACGGCTGGAACATGTTGATCGGCGGTCTGGTCAGGTCATACGTTTGAACGAGCGGCGAATCGTTGCCCGGTTAAGGGTGCCGTAACGTTCGACTGCTAGTCGTATCGCCACGGTCGGTCGGGAGCCGGTAGCCGCTCCCGAAGGCATGATGCCGCCCGTCCGTACCGGTGGAAGCCCGGTATGTCCCATCCGCGTACAACACAATTGGGACACTCAGCATGACCAGCCTTCTGACCAATGCCGCGGCGATGACCGCGCTGCAGACGCTTTCCGCAACCAACAAGAACATGGAGACGACGCAGGCCCGCATCGCCACCGGCCTGAAGGTCGGCAGCGCGGCCGACAACGCGGCCTATTGGTCGATCGCCACCACCATGCGCTCCGACAACAAGGCGCTGTCCACGGTGAAGGACGCGCTCGGCCTCGGCGCCGCGAAGCTCGACGTCGCCTACACCGGCCTCAACTCGGCGATCGAAGTCGTCGACGAGATCAAGACGAAGCTCGTTGCGGCGCGCGAGCCGGGCGTCGACAAGTCCAAGATCCAGTCCGAGATCGCTTCTCTCCAGAAGCAGCTGATCAGCAATTCCGGGGCGGCCACGTTCAGCGGCGAGAATTGGCTTTCGGTGGATTCCAGCGCAACGGGCTACAGCGCCACGAAGTCGATCGTCGCCTCCTTCACGCGGGATTCCGCAGGCGCGGTGACGGTCGGTACGATCGACGTCGATATCACGAGCACCGAGCTCTTCGACGCGAACGACCAGTCGGGCATTCTCGACACCACCTTCACGACAACCGGCGGCGGCGCCGTGACGGTGTCGGTGTCGGATCTCGACATCACCGCCGCCGGCATCGACAACACGGACATCGACGAGATGATCGCGGCCGTCGACGGCGCATTGTCGTCGATGACGACGGCGGCCTCCGATCTCGGTGCCGCCAAGAAGCGAGTCGACCTGCAGAACTCGTTCGTGTCGAACATGATGGACGCGATCGGCCGCGGCGTCGGCCAGCTCGTCGATGCCGACATGAACCAGGAATCCACCAAGCTGCAGGCGCTCCAGGTCCAGCAGCAGCTCGGCATCCAGGCGCTCTCGATCGCCAACCAGAGCAGCCAGAACATCCTGTCGCTGTTCCGCTGATCGCGGCAGCATCGGCTGGAACGCGGCCGCGCCCCTCGGGGCGCGGCCTTTTTCGTGCAACCCCCGCACAAGCTTCGCGCGCGAAGGTCCGCCCGGACCATGCGCGTGAAGGGATTCGATGGGGCGCGAACAGCTCGAGCGGCTCTGGGCGAGCATGGCGGGCCTCGGCACGCGCCGGCTCGTGGCGCTCGCCGTCATCGGCCTCACGGTCTTCTCGCTGGCGGGCATCGGCGGCTACTTTCTGAGCCGCCCCGAGATGGACGTGCTCTATGCCGGGCTCGAGCGCGACGACGTCGGCCGGATCGGGTCGGCCCTCACGGAAGCGGGGGTGCGGTTCGATGTGAACACCGCCGGCGACACCGTCTTCGTCGGCTACGGCGATACCGCCCGCGCCCGCATGCTCCTCGCCGAGAAGGGCCTGCCGAACAGCGCGAGCGCCGGCTACGAGCTCTTCGACGATCTCGGCTCGCTCGGCCTCACCTCGTTCATGCAGGAGGTCACGCGGGTGCGCGCGCTCGAAGGCGAGCTCGCCCGCACGATCCAGACGATGCGCGGCATCAAGGCTGCCCGCGTCCATCTCGTCCTCGCCGACGAGGGGTCGTTCCGCCGCGCCCGGCAGCCGCCCTCCGCCTCGGTCGTGATCCGCAGCGATGCGCGTGCGGAAGCCGGCGGCGCGCAGGCCATCCGCCACCTCGTCTCGGCCGCGATCCCGGGCATGAAGGCGGAGAACGTGACGGTCCTCAACACGGAGGGCGCCATTCTCGCATCCGGCGATGCCGGGGCCGATCTCGCTCCCGGCAAGCTGGTCGGGCTGGAGGCGGCCGTCGGCGAAGGCATCCAGGATCGCATCCGCGCGACGCTCGCGCCCTATCTCGGCCTCGACAACTTTCAGGTGAGCGTCTCGGCGCGGCTGAACACCGACAAGCGGCAGATCAACGAGACGGTGTTCGACCCTGAATCCCGCGTGGAGCGCTCCGTGCGCGTGATCCGCGAGAATGCCGTCTCGCAGAACGCGACCGTGAACCCGCCGACGACGGTGGAGCAGAACATCCCCACCGAGGAGGTGAGGGCGGACGGCGGCGAGCGCTCCAACGAGGAGAACGAGCGCCGGGAGGAGATCACCAATTTCGAGGTCTCCTCGAAGCAGGTGACGACGCTGAGCGACGGCTATGTCGTGGACAGGCTGTCGATCGCGGTTCTCGTCAACCGATCCCGGCTCGCCGCCGCGCTCGGAGAGGACGCCACGCCGGACGCCGTGGAGGCCCGGCTGCAGGAGATCGAGCAGCTCGTGACATCGGCTGCCGGGTTCGAGCAGGCGCGCGGCGATTCCATCAAGGTCTCGGTGGTGGAGTTCCTCGGGGCCGGGGAGCGGCTCGACCCGGTCGATCCGCCAGGCTGGTCCGAGGTGCTGTTCCGGCAGTTCGGCACGATCGTGAACGCCCTCACCGTGCTGGTGGTGACGGGGCTCCTGATCTGGTTCGGGCTCCGCCCGGCGACCGCGGCGATCCTGCAGCGCTTCGAGCCCCCGGGTGGGGCGGTGGCTGCAATCGGCGGCAGCCCCGCCGCGGAGGGTGCGCCGGCGCTCGAGCAGGGGGCTGCCCTGCAGGGGCTTCCCGCGCCCGAGGCGAACCTGATCGAGGACCTGACGAGCCGGATGAACCGCAACCCGCAGAAGCGGCTGGAGCAGATGATCCAGTTCGACGAGGAACAGGCGGCGGCGATCCTGAAGCAATGGATGCACGAGGGCAGCCGGGCATGAGCCTCCTGCCGCTCGCACACTATCTGAGCGATTTCACCGAGCTGTCGGCGGCCGGAGGAACGGGCGCCCCGGCAATCGGCCCGCGCCCGGAAGCCGTGGCGGCCGATCGGCAGGACGGCTTCGAAGAGCGGATCGGCGACGCCCGCCGTGAGGCCTGGAACGAGGGATACGCCGCCGCGGAGGCGGAGATGACGCGCCGCATGGAGCTCGAGCGGGAGGCCCATGCCGCGGCGCTGGCGGCCGCGCGGGCGCGTTGGGCGGAGGAGGAGGGCGAGGCCCTGCGCGCCGCCTTGACCGCCGGCCTGGGGCAGCTGCGTGCCGGGATCGAGGAGGGGCTCGGCCGCGCCCTTCGCGGCGTGCTCGAGGAAGGGGTGCGGAGGCGGGCCGTTGCAGCCGTCTCGGAGGCGCTCGCCGTCCTGATCGAGCATCGCGGCCGCGACCTCGTCAAGGTCAGCGGTTCCGAGGACCTCCTGGCAGCGATCCGCCGCGACCTGGGCGCAGTCGGAACCGCGGTCGTCTTCGAGCCTGGCGCTGGCCCCGAAGTGCGGGTGGTCGCCGACCAGACCCTCATCGAGACGGAGCTCGCGGCGGCGCTCTCGCGCCTCGCCGAGGCGGTGGCCTGATGGCCGGCGAACCGAATTCCGGCGAGCACGAGCTCGTCATCATCCGCCGGCGTCACGACGGCGAGCACGAGGGCCATCACGGCGGCGGCTGGAAGATCGCCTACGCCGACTTC
>JAEZEK010000049.1 GCA_023417735.1 Pseudomonadota bacterium
GCGCGGCATCGGCGCCGAGGAGGTGCCCGGGTCGGGCAAGCGCGGGCAGGTGCTGAAGGGCGACGTGCTCGCCTACCAGCCTGGCGCCGCGGCGGCGCCGTCTGCGCCGGTTGCGGTGCGCGCACCCTCCGCGCCGTCCGACGAGGAGCGCGAGGAGCGGGTCCGCATGACCAAGCTTCGCCAGACCATCGCCCGCCGCCTCAAGGACGCGCAGAACACGGCCGCCATGCTCACCACGTTCAACGACGTGGACATGAGCGCCGTCATGCAGCTCAGGAAGGACTACAAGGACCTCTTCGAGAAGAAGCACGGCGTGAAGCTCGGCTTCATGGGCTTCTTCGTGAAGGCCTGCGTCCACGCGTTGCGCGAGCTGCCGGCGGTCAATGCCGAGGTCGACGGCCAGGACATCGTCTACAAGAACTACTACCATGTCGGCGGCGCCGTCGGCACCGAGCGCGGCCTGGTCGTGCCGGTGGTGCGCGACGCGGACCAGCTCTCCATCGCCGAGATCGAGAAGAAGATCGGCGATCTCGGCCGCCGCGCCCGCGACGGGCAGCTCAAGCTGGAGGAGATGCAGGGCGGCACCTTCACGATCACCAATGGCGGCATCTACGGGTCGCTGCTGTCGACCCCGATCCTCAACGCGCCTCAGTCCGGCATCCTCGGCATGCACAGGATCGAGGAGCGGCCGGTCGTGGTCGGCGGCCAGGTCGTGGTGCGGCCGATGATGTACCTCGCGCTTTCCTACGACCACCGTATCGTCGACGGGCGCGAGGCGGTCACCTTCCTGGTCCGCGTGAAGGAAGCGATCGAGGACCCGCAGCGGCTGGTGCTCGACCTCTAGCGCCGGCTTGGTCCGCGCCGCAGTCCCGTTCCTTCGACGTTCCGAGCCTCCAGAAGCAGAGAGCAGCAATGGCTGACACCTTCGACCTCGTCGTCATCGGCACCGGGCCGGGCGGCTATGTCTGCGCGATCCGGGCGGCGCAGCTCGGGCTGTCCGTCGCCGTGGTCGAGAAGCGCGCGACGCACGGCGGCACCTGCCTCAACGTCGGCTGCATCCCGTCGAAGGCGCTGCTGCACGCCTCCGAGATGTTCGAGGAGGCGGCGCACGGCTTCGGCAAGCTCGGCATCAAGGTCGCCCCCGAGCTCGACCTTCCCGCCATGCTCGCGCACAAGGACGCGACGGTGAAGGGGAACGTCGACGGCGTCGCCTTCCTGTTCAAGAAGAACAAGGTGACGAGCTTCCACGGCGCCGGCCGAATCCTCGCGCCGGGGCGCGTGGAGGTGACCGCCGAGGACGGCACCCGGCAGGAGATCGCCGCGAAGGCGATCGTGATCGCCACGGGCTCCGATTCGACGCCGCTACCCGGCATCGAGATCGACGAGGACCGGGTCGTGACCTCGACCGGCGCGCTCGAGCTCAAGGCCGTGCCGAAGCATCTCGTGGTCGTCGGCGCCGGCGTCATCGGACGGGAGATCGGGTCTGTCTGGCGGCGGCTCGGCGCCGAGGTGACGGTGGTCGAGTTCCTGGACCGCATCCTGCCCGGCATGGATTCCGAGATCGCCAAGCAGGCGCAGCGCCTCTTCCAGAAGGAGGGGATCGCCTTCCGCCTCGGCATGAAGGTGACGGCGGCTGAGCCGCACGAGGGTCATCTCGACGTCACGATCGCGCCCGCCGCCGGCGAGGGCCAGCCCGAGAAGCTCCATGCCGACGTCGTGCTGGTCGCGATCGGCCGCCGACCCTTCACCGAGGGGCTCGGGCTCGAGGAGGTCGGCATCGCGCTCGACGAGCGCCGCCGCGTGAAGGTCGACGGCCATTTCCGCACGAGTGTCGAGGGCATCTACGCCATCGGGGACGTGATCGCCGGCCCGATGCTCGCCCACAAGGCCGAGGACGAAGGCGTCGCCGTCGCCGAGATCCTCGCCGGCCAGGCCGGCCACGTGAATTACGAGGTGATCCCGGCCGTCGTCTACACCATGCCGGAGATCGCCTCGGTCGGCCGCACCGAGGACGAGCTGAAGGAAGCCGGCGTACCGTATCGCGTGGGCAAGTTCCCCTTCACGGCGAATGGCCGCGCGCGCGCCATGAACCGCACCGACGGGCTCGTGAAGATCCTCGCCGACGCCGAGACGGACCGCGTGCTCGGCGTCCACATTCTCGCGGCCGGCGCGGGCGAGATGATCCACGAGGCGGCGGTGCTGATGGAATTCGGCGGCTCGTCGGAGGATCTCGGCCGCATCTGCCATGCCCATCCGACCATGTCGGAGGCCGTGCGCGAGGCCGCGATGGCGGCGAGCTTCAAGCCGATCCACATCTGATTCGCCTGCTCCGGCCAAAAAAAGCGCCCGCCCCGGGGGCGGCGCAAGAGACTTGGACTTGGAGTAGGAGATCTGAAGAACGCGCCGGACGCTATTTCGTTGCAGGCGTCGTGGCGGTCTGCGCGACGACCGTCGGCTTCGCCTCCTGGGCGGCCGTGGAAACCGCCGGCTTGTCGGGGGCCTTGCTGGCCATGACGTGCTGTTTGTTGGCGCTGCAATCTGCCGAAGCTGCGGTTGCCGTGAGCGCGAGGGCCGAAGCCGCGACCAGCGTTGCCGTCAAGCTGCGCATCGGGGATGCCTCCGTTCTGGGGTGCGGGCGATCGTCGATCGCGCGCGGACAATGAAATGCTAGGCCCGTCGCGGGCTGCCGGCCAGACGCGCCGCCTCACTTCGGCGTGAACGCCGGTCAGGCGCGCGGATGGGCCCTGCGGTAGACGTCGAGCAGACGCGCGGTGTCGACTGCGGTGTAGACCTGCGTGGTGGAGAGGCTCGCGTGGCCGAGGAGCTCCTGGATGGTCCGGAGGTCGCCGCCCGCGCCGAGCAGGTGGGTCGCGAAAGAGTGACGCAGCGCGTGGGGCGTGAGCGATGCCTCGAGGCCGAGCGCCCCGCGCAGCCGCTCGACCGCAAGCTGGATGATTCGCGGCGAAAGCGGTCCGCCTTTGGCGCCCCGGAACAGCGGATCGCCCGGCGCGAGCGCGAACGGGCACGCCGCCACGTAAGCCTCGAC
>JAEZEK010000056.1 GCA_023417735.1 Pseudomonadota bacterium
GTGCGCACGACCTCGGCGAGGAAGTCCTTCGACGCGTCGGCGAACAGCAGGTGCGCCTCGTCGAAGAAGAAGACGAGCCGCGGCTTGTCGGGGTCGCCCACTTCCGGCAGGTCCTCGAAGAGTTCCGAAAGGAGCCACAGCAGGAAGGTGGCGTAGACCCGCGGAGCCTGCATCAGGCGCTCCGCCGCGAGCACGTTGACGTAGCCCCGCCCGTCGCGGGTCGTGCGCATCAGATCCTCAATCCTGAGCGCCGGCTCGCCGAAGAACGGCGCGCCGCCCTGGTTCTCCAGCACGAGGAGCTGCCGCTGGATGGCGCCGACAGAGGCCTTGCTCACATTGCCGTAGAGCTTCGTCAGATCGCTGGCGCGATCGGCGACGTGCGCGAGCAGCGCCTGCAGGTCCTTGAGGTCGAGCAGGAGGAGGCCGTCCTCGTCGGCGATCCGGAAGGCGATGTTGAGGACGCCTTCCTGCGTCTCGTTGAGGCCGAGGAGCCGGGCGAGCAGCAGCGGCCCCATTTCGGAGACCGTCGTGCGGACGGGATGGCCCATCTCGCCGAACACGTCCCAGAGGATCGCCGGGGCCGGCTCGGCTTCATAGCCGACGAGGCCGACCTCGGCGGCGCGCTGCCGAAGGCGGTCGTTCAGTGTCCCGGCCGCCGCTATGCCCGCGAGGTCGCCCTTCACGTCCGACGCGAAGACCGGCACGCCGGCATCCGAGAACGCCTGCGCCAGCACCTGCAGCGTCACGGTCTTGCCTGTGCCGGTCGCGCCCGTCACGAGCCCGTGCCGGTTGGCGAATTTCAGCCGGAGAAAGTTGGGCCGCGGCGGCTCCCCGTCCGGGCCGCGGCTCGCGCCGATCAGGATCCCGTCCGCCTCCGCCACCATTGCCTCCCGGCCCTCGAGCGGGCCCTTATAGAAAGGGCGTCGCCCGTCGGCAATCGACGGATGGTCGCCTTGTCTTTTCGGCCGTGCTTGCCCAGTGTTCCCGATCTCGGATCCAGGAGCGGTGGAAATGGAAGAACTGGTGCAGCGCCTCGTCCAGCGGACGGATCTCGACGAAGCGACGGCCCGAAAGGCGATCGGCGCGATCTTCACCTTCCTCCACCAGGAAGGCCCGGCCGACAAGGTGAAGGACCTCATGGCCCGGATTCCCGACGCGCCTGCCTACGTCGACACCGAGGAAGGCGAGGCGGCGACGCTGGGCGGCCTCGGCGGGCTGATGGGCGGTGGCGTGATGGCGGTCCTCTCGAAGCTGCAGGGACTCGGCCTCGGCATCGGCGACATCCAGGGCGTGACCCAGGAAACGATCGCGTTCGCGCGCGAGAAGGCCGGCCGCGAAGCCGTGGACGACGTGATCGCAGGAATTCCCGGCCTCAGCCAGTTCGTCTGATCAGGCGATGATAACCAAGATCGCACAGGGGGGCGGGTCCGGGCGCCTCCCGTCTGGCTCCACCGTGAGCAGCAGCATAGAAGACCCGCTCGACGGGAGGACCTGATGGCGTCCTATTCGATCGCGCGCATGGACGCGGTCGGGGCATTCTATTGTGCGAAGCTGAAAGCGGCCGGCATCCGCTCGACCTCGGCGCTGCTCGATCGAGCCTGCACGCCCAAGGGGCGAAAGCTCCTCGCCGAAAAGACCTCGATCCCGGAAACGGAGATCCTGCGTTGGGCGAACATGGCCGACCTGATGCGCGTGAAGGGGGTGGCGCGCGAGTACGCGGAACTGCTGGAGGCCTCCGGCGTCGGCACGGTCAAGGCCCTCCGCCACCGCAACGCCGCCAAGCTCGCCCTGCGCATGGCCGAGATCAACAAGACGCGGCCACTCGTTCAGCTCCTTCCGTCGGAGAAGCGCATCCAAGGCTGGATCGAGGAGGCGAAGACGCTCGAGCCGGTGATGACCTACTGAACCCGGCCTGCATCCAAAGGCCGACTTGCCGCCCGCTCCGCCCGGCCTGTAGAAGGCGTTGGAGGTCATCATGTCCGAAACGCTCGCCCTCAGCGCCGGCGCGGCTCCCTCCGAATTCGCGGAGTGGGAGGCGCTCGCGGCGAAATCGCTCCGAGGTGCCTCCTACGAGACACTGCGCTCGGCAACCGCGGACGGCATTCCGCTCGAGCCCCTCTATCCGGCTGCGACGGACACGGAGCCGCTCTTCGCCCGGGGTGAACTCCCTTGGGCGATCGTGCAGCCGCTCGACCAGACCAGTCCAGAAGGCGCCTGTGCGCAGATCCTGCGCGACCGCGAAGGCGGCGCCACCGGCTTTTCGCTTCGTTTCGCCGGCGCCCCCGCCGCGGGCGGGTTCGGACTGCCCTTCGCGCCGACCACCGTTTCCCAGCTCGCAGCAACGCTACCGGGGGACATCCGCGCGTTGCGCATCGAGCCCCACCCGCGCAGCGACCAGCTCGTGCGATGGGCTCGGTCCCTCATCGCGGAAGACGGCGGCCGCAACGCCTGGGCGCAGGCATCGCTCGGGCTCGACCCCGTCGGAATGCTGGCAGCGAGCGGCATTGAAACGTTCTCGGCGGATTCGGCTCTCGCGGCGGCGAGCGAGCTTCGGGCCTGCGGGTTTGCCGGACCTGCCTTCGAGGCCGACGGGCGCGTCTGGCACGAGGCGGGAGCCACGGAGGCGCAGGAGCTCGCGGCCATCATGGGCGCCGCCGCCCACTATCTCCGCCTGTCGGAGCGGGCCGGGCAGGATATCGGCACGGCCTTCGACACCATCGGCCTGACGGTCGCCGTGGATGCCGACCAGTTCCTCGGGATTGCCAAGCTCCGCGCCCTCCGTCTCCTCTGGGCGCGGCTCCAGGAAGCCTGCGGGGCTGCCTCCGCCCCCTGCCGCATCCATGCCGAGACGAGCCGGCGCATGGCCGCTGCAGCCGACCCGCATACGAACCTCCTCCGCGCCACCA
Source organism: Pseudomonadota bacterium (assembly GCA_023417735.1). GTDB lineage: Bacteria > Pseudomonadota > Alphaproteobacteria > Rhizobiales > Afifellaceae > Propylenella. The sequence continues at coordinate 2,907 of JAEZEK010000056.1, forward strand.
TCGCCGCCTTCGCGGCGGGCGTCGGCGGCGCCGACAGCGTGACGGTGCTTCCCTTCACGGCCGGCCTCGGACTTCCGGAGCGGTTCGCCCGGCGCCTCGCGCGGAACACCCAGCACCTCCTCGTCGAGGAGGCTCATGTCGGCGTCGCCGCCGATCCCGGCGCCGGCTCGGGGGCGGTCGAGGCGCTGACCGATGCGCTCGCCGAGCGGGCGTGGGCGGAGTTCCAGGTGATCGAGGCGGAGGGCGGCATCGTCGCGAGCCTCCGCGCCGGGGCGATCCGGTCCCGCATCGCGCAGAGCGCCGGGCACCTCCGCCGGCGCCTTCGTTCCGGCGAACTGCCGATCGTCGGCGTGACGTGCTACCCAGACCCGGCGCCGATGCAGGCGCCGCTCGAGGCCGCCGCGCCCGCGCCACCCGAGCCTGGGGCGCAGCCGAATGCAGACCCCCTCCTCCCGGTCCGGCTGGAGGCCTGGGCAGCCGAGGATACGAGATCATGAGCCTGCCGGACTTCTCCCAGGTGCCCTGGCGGCGCCCGCACCTCCAGCCGGCGGCGCCCGGCCGAGCCTGGTCTTCCCCGGAAGGGATAGAGATCAGGCCGGCCTATGGGGAAGCCGACCGGGCCGGGCTCGATTTCGTGGATACCCTCCCCGGCCGCCCGCCGTTCCTGCGCGGCCCCTATCCGACCATGTACGTCCAGAAGCCCTGGACCATCCGCCAGTATGCCGGGTTCTCCACGGCACGGGAGTCGAATGCCTTCTACCGGCGCAATCTCGCCGCCGGCCAGAAGGGGCTCTCCGTCGCCTTCGACCTCGCGACCCACCGGGGATACGATTCCGATCACCCCCGTGTCGCCGGGGATGTCGGGATGGCGGGGGTCGCCATCGATTCCATCCTGGACATGGACGAGCTCTTCGCGGGCATTCCGCTCGACGAGATGAGCGTGTCGATGACCATGAACGGCGCCGTCCTGCCGGTATTGGCGCTTTATATCGTTGCCGCCGAACGGCAGGGCGTCCCTGCTGGAAAGCTTCCCGGGACCATTCAGAACGACATCCTCAAGGAGTTCATGGTCCGCAACACCTACATCTACCCACCCCGGCCATCGATGCGGATCATCTCGGACATCTTTGCTTACACGTCCGAGAACATGCCGAAGTTCAACTCGATTTCCATTTCCGGCTACCATATGCAGGAGGCGGGGGCGACGGCGGATCTGGAGCTCGCCTACACGCTCGCCGACGGCCTGGAATACGTCCGCGCCGGACTCGACGCCGGACTCGACGTCGACGCCTTTGCGCCGCGCCTCTCGTTCTTCTTCTGCATCGGCATGCACTTCTTCATGGAGGTGGCGAAGCTCCGCGCCGCCCGCCTCCTGTGGTCGAAGCTCGTCGGCGAACGCTTCGGGCCGAAGGACGAGCGCTCGCTGGCGCTGCGCACCCACTGCCAGACCTCCGGCTGGTCGCTCACGGCACAGGACGTCTTCACCAACGTCATGCGCACCATGATCGAGGCGATGGCGGCGACCCAGGGCGGCACGCAGTCGCTCCACACCAACTCCTTCGACGAGGCGCTGGCGCTGCCGACCGACGCCTCGGCCAGGAT
>JAEZEK010000078.1 GCA_023417735.1 Pseudomonadota bacterium
AGGATGTCGGCGAGGCGCTGCATGGTCCATGCGCTGGCCACCATGCCGCCGTCGACCCGCAGCACCGTCTCCGCGCCGCGGCCCTGCCAGTCCCTGTGCATTGCCTCGATGAGGTCGCGCGTCTGAAAGCAGACGGCGTCGAGCGCGGCCCGCGCGATCTCGGCCGGCCCCGTCGCCCCCGTCAGCCCCAACAGGGCGCCGCGGGCGTCCGCGTCCCAATGCGGCGCGCCGAGCCCCGTGAAGGCCGGCACCAGGACGACCTCCTGCTCGGGATCGGCCAGGGCCGCGAGCTGTCCGGATTCCTCCGCGCTCGCGATCAGCTTCAGGCCGTCGCGGAGCCACTGCACCGCCGCGCCCGCGATGAAGATCGAGCCCTCCAGCGCATAGGTGGCGCGGCCGTCGAGGCGGTAGGCGATCGTGGTCAGCAGCCTGTTCGCGGAGCGCACCGGCTCCGCCCCGGTGTTCAGCACCGCGAAGCAGCCCGTGCCGTAGGTCGACTTCACCATGCCCGGCCGGAAGCAGGCCTGGCCCAGCGTCGCGGCCTGCTGGTCGCCGGCGATCCCCCGCACGGCGATCGCGCCGCCGAAGAGCCCGGCCTCGCAGGCGCCGAACTCGGCGGCGCAGTCGCGCACCTCCGGCAGCATGCGCCTCGGTATGCCGAAGAGCGCGAGCAGCCCGTCGTCCCAATCCTGCGCATGGATGTCGTAGAGGAGCGTGCGCGAGGCATTCGTCACGTCGGTGGCGTGGACGCGGCCGCCCGTCAGCCGCCAAAGGAGCCAGCTGTCCACGGTGCCGAAGGCGAGATGCCCGGCCTCGGCCGCCGCCGGTGCGCCGGGCACCTCGGCGAGGATCCAGGCGATCTTGGTTGCCGAGAAATAGGGGTCGAGGATCAGGCCCGTCCTGGCCGTGACGGCCTCCTCCGCGCCCTCGGCCTTCAGTCCTGCACAGAGATCGGCGGTGCGTCGGTCCTGCCACACGATCGCGGGGTGGACCGCGCGCCCGGTCCGGCGGTCCCAGACGATCGCCGTCTCGCGCTGGTTGGCGATGCCGATGCCGGCGATCTCGGCGGACGACGCGCCGGCCTTCGCCAACGCCGCGCGCGCGGTCTCCAGCGTTGTGCGCCAGAGGTCCTCCGGATCGTGCTCGACCAGGCCGGGCGCCGGGAAATGCTGCGGGAACTCCTGCTGGTCGACCGCAACGATGCGCGCGGCGGCGTCGAACAGGATCGCGCGCGACGAGGTCGTGCCCTGATCGAGCGCGAGAACGTAGGCCGTCATGGCCGGACCTGCCCGCAGTCCCGCTTCATGCCGCAGGCGCCGCGGCCGCGCCGGCCGGCTGTCGCATGAAGGCCTCGAGCCGCTCGCGATCCGCCGCGCCGAACCGCAGGCCGAGCTTGCTGCGCCGCCAGAGGACGTCGTCGGCCGTGCGCGCCCATTCGTGTTCGATCAGGTACCGGACCTCGCGCTCGCTCAGGTCGGCGCCGAAGCACGCTCCCCAGTCGGTCTCGCTCGACATGCCCTCGACGATCCGGCGGGCACGGGTGCCGTAGGCCCGGACCAGCCGCCGCGCCGTCTCCGGGCCGCAGAAGCGGCACGCGGAGCGCAGCGCCTCCACCTCGGTTTCGAAACCCTGGACAAGAAAGTCGCCGCCCGGCAGCGCCGCATCCGCGGTCCAGGGCCCGCCGGCACGGCCGAGGCGCGGCCCGAGCTTCGCCAGCGCCGCCTCGGCGAGCCGACGGTAGGTGGTGATCTTGCCGCCATAGACGTTGAGGAGCGGCGCGAGCCCCTCCCCGGCGACGAGCTTCAGCACGTAGTCGCGGGTGGCCGCCTGCGCCTCGCTGGCGCCGTCGTCGTAGAGCGGGCGGACGCCGGAATAGCTCCAGACCACGTCCTCCGGCCGCACCGGCAGCCGGAAATAGGCGCTCGCCGCTTCGCACAGATACGCCGTCTCGGCCGTGGTGATCGCCGGCGCGCCAGGGTCGCCGCGGAAATCGAGATCGGTGGTCCCGACGAGTGTGAAGTCCCGTTCGAAGGGGATCGCGAAGACGATCCGCTTGTCCGCGTTCTGGAAGATGTAGGCGCGGTCGTGGTCGAAGAGCCGCGGCACGACGATGTGGCTGCCCTTCACGAGCCGGACCGGGGCGTCGAGGGGAAGCCCGAGCCGGTCTGCGGTCACCTCCGCCACCCACGGCCCGGCCGCGTTCACGAGCGCCCTCGCCGCGAGCCGGCGCTGCGCCCCGGTGAGGCGGTCCTGCACGGTGAGCCACCAGAGCCCGCCCTTCCGCTCGGCGGTCATCAGTTCGGTCCGGGTCTCGATCACGGCGCCGCGCTCCGCCGCGTCGACGGCATTGAGCACGACCAGCCGGGCGTCCTCCACCCAGCAATCCGAGTATTCGAAGGCCCGGCGGAATTCCGGCTTCAGCGGCGCGCCCGCAGGGTCCTGCGCGAGGTCGAGCCGGCGCGCGGGCGGCAGCAGCTTTCGGCCGCCGATATGGTCGTAGAGGAACAGCCCGAGCCGGATCAGCCAGGCCGGGCGCAGCCCCTCGTGGTGCGGGAGCACGAAACGCAGCGGCCAGATGATGTGCGGGGCGGCGCGCAGCAGCACCTCGCGCTCCGCCAGCGCTTCGCGGACGAGCCGGAACTCGTAGTATTCCAGGTAGCGCAGCCCGCCGTGGATGAGCTTGGTCGAGGCCGAGGACGTGGCGCTCGCCAGGTCGTCCTTCTCGCAGAGATAGACCGAAAGCCCCCGCCCGGCGGCGTCCCGGGCTATGCCGCAGCCATTGATGCCGCCGCCCACCACGGCGATGTCGAAGGAATCCTGCCGCAACCGTTCCGAGCCTCGAGCCGCGCGGCGATCAAGGCCTGCCGCTGCCCGAGCATTACCAATTTCGCGCCCTGCGATGCACCTGATTCTGCGCGCCCGACGACCCGGCCGCCTGCAGCGGTCAGAAGATCAGCGACAGCAGCCCGATCACGACCAGAAGGCCGATCAGGAAGATGATTCCGACGGTGCCACCGATGAACTTCAGCATCAGCATTCTCTCCATTTGGGACGCTTTCGGGGAATGGCGCGCCGGCCGCAAGGTTCCGTTCGCGCCGTGCGCGGAGGCTCGGCGCTCGATCGCACGGATGCGAGGCGCTCGCCGAAAGCTCGGGAACGGGACCGCGACCGCACTCTCCTGTTCGTGATCGCGCCCCGCCTTGCTCCCGCCCACAAGTCCGGCGATGCAACCGACCGTGAGCCGCATCTGTACGACGATCCTCGCCCTGCTCCTTGCGTTCGTGACCACCACGGTCCCGGCGAGCCGGCTGCCGCCAGGTGCGGGCCAATCGCACGCCGCCGTGCTGCTGGCGCAGCCGAACGGCGCGCCGTCGGCACCGGCGCCGGCGAAGCGCTGCCAGAGCGGGTCGGCGCTCCTCGCCTGCCTCTTCGACCGGGTCGAAGCCATCGCCGACCTCGGCCCGCGCCTCGTCGGCGAGACGCCTTTCGCCGCCGTTTCCCACCGCCTTCCTGCCGGTTGGACCGCGCCCGTGCCCCACGGCCCGCCGAGGGCCGTCTCCGCCTGAAGCCTTTCGAACGGCCTTCCCGCCTCGGCGGTGGAGGCGCCCGGAATCTCAGCGGAGATGCTTTCGTGTTCAACAGACGTAGTTTTCTCGCCGCTTCGGCGGCATGGACCCTTGCCGGCTGCTCGGTGCAGACCGCCTCGCCCCCGCCGCCGGCCCGCGTCGAGCCGGTCATGCTCGTTCCGAAATCGCCCGAGATCTTCCCGATCGAGGCCGTCGACCTGACGAGGATCGACCGCAGGTTCTGGCGGCAGATCGTGCCGGATCCGACCGGCGAGCCGGCCGGCACCATCGTGGTCGATCCCGACGCCTGTTTCCTGTGGCTCGTCCTGGAAGGCGGGGAGGCCATGCGCTACGGCGTCGGCGTCGGCCGCGACGGCTTCGGCTGGGACGGCACCGCGACCATCGCGCGCAAGGCGGAATGGCCGACCTGGACGCCGCCGCGCGAGATGATCGCGCGCGAGCCGGAACTGATCGAATGGGCGAAGGGTATGCCGGGCGGGCCGGACAACCCGCTCGGCGCCCGCGCGCTCTACCTCTATCAGAACGGCCACGACACGCTCTACCGCATCCACGGCACGAACGAGGCCTGGTCGATCGGCCGATCGGTCTCGTCGGGGTGCATACGGCTGCTCAATGCGGAGGTGATCGACCTCTACGACCGCGTGCCGAGGGGCAGCCGCGTGGTCGTCCGCCCGTCGCGGGGCGGGCCTGTCGCCTGAACGGGCCGAGAGATCGGAAATCCCGGGGAGACCCGTCTCCCCGGGACATGCCGCCCGCATCGGCGCGCAGCGCAGAACGGCAGAGCGCAGAACGGCAGGACGCGGGAGTACCGGACCCGGACGTGGCGCGATGCCTCGCGCCGGACGGCGCGGCGCCGGCAGGGAAGCCGATGAAAACGGGGTGGCCTCGGGAAGGCCGCTGAAGTGATGGTCGGAGTGGCAGGATTTGAACCTGCGACCCCCTCGTCCCGAACGAGGTGCGCTACCAGACTGCGCTACACTCCGCCGACCGGAGCGGTGATATAACGACAGTTCCGGAGGCCCGCAACCCATTCGGGCCCCGCGCCGACACGTTCCGGCACCCCCTCTGCCGCGCACGAGGAAACGCCGCAGCCGAAGCAGTTGCGGCTCTCTCCGGCGGCATGCGACAGTAGTCCTCGGACGCAAGCGGAGGTTCAGCATGGACGCCGGCTCGACAGCCCGCAAAGTGTTCAAGCTGGTTCTTGTAAAGCCGTCTCACTATGACGACGACGGCTACGTGATTCAGTGGTTCCGTTCGCCGATTCCGGCCAATTCGCTTGCATGCCTCTACGGCATCGCGAGCGCGGTGGCGAAGACGCGGGCTCTCGGACCCGACATAGACCTGAAGATCGACGCCATCGACGAGACGAACCGCAGGGTGAGGCCGGAGAGGATCGCACGGTCGATCGCGGCCGCCGATTGCGGCCTCGTCATGCTCGTCGGCGTCCAGTCGAACCAGTTTCCGCGCGCGCTCGACATCGCCGCCGCCCTGCGCCGCGAAGGCATCACCGTCGGGATCGGCGGCTTCCACGTCTCCGGCACGCTGGCCATGCTGCCCGAGATCGAGCCGAACGTTCAGAAGGCCCTCGACCTCGGCGCGTTCGTCTTTACCGGCGAGGCGGAGGAAGGCCGGCTGGAGGAGGTGCTGCGGGACGCCATCGCCGGCAATCTGAAGCCGATCTACAACCACATGGCGGACCTGCCCGGCATCGAGCGCGTGCCGACCCCGCATCTGCCGGCGGAGGTGGTGCGCCGCACCTTCGGCGAGAACGCCTCCTTCGACGCCGGCCGCGGATGCCCGTTCCAGTGCTCGTTCTGCACGATCATCAACGTCCAGGGCCGCAAGTCCCGCCGCCGCTCGCCCGACGACATCGAGCGGATCGTGCGCGACAACGCGGCGCAGGGCATCCTCCACTTCTTCATCACCGACGACAATTTCGCGCGCAACAAGGACTGGGAGCCGATCTTCGACCGCCTCATCAAGCTGCGCGAAGAGGACGGCATCAACATCCGCCTGATCATCCAGGTCGACACGCTCTGCCACCGCCTGCCGAACTTCATCGAGAAGGCGGCGCGCGCCGGCGTGAAGCGCGTCTTCATCGGTCTGGAGAACGTCAGCCCGGACAACCTCGAGGCCGCCAGGAAGAAGCAGAACAAGATCACCGAGTACCGCAAGATGCTGCTCGCCTGGAAGAACGCGCGGGTGATCACCTATTGCGGCTACATCCTCGGCTTTCCGAACGACACGCCGGCGCGCATCGAGCGCGACATCCGCCTCATCCAGGAGGAGCTGCCGGTCGATCTCCTCGAATTCTTCTTCCTGACGCCGCTTCCCGGTTCCGAGGACCACAAGAAGCTGTGGCTCGCCGGAGCCTGGATGGACCCCGACCTGAACAAGTACGACCTCAACCACGCCGTCATGCGCCATCCGCTGATGTCGCAGGACGTATGGGAGGGCGCCTACCGGCGGGCGTGGGAGGTCTACTATTCCGACGAGCATGTCGAGCGCGTGCTGCGGCGGGCGGCCGCCACGGGCAACAGCGTCGGCCAGGCGCTCTTCGTCCTGAACTGGTTCATCGGGTCGATCCGGATCGAGGGCATCCACCCGCTCGAATGCGGCCTGGTGCGGCTGAAGCACCGCCGCGACCGCAGGCCGGGCCTCCCGATCGAGCCGGCCGTGACGTTCTATCCGCGCTTCTGGGCCGAGACCGTCTCGAAGCAGGTCCGCTGGCTGTGGCTCTGGGGGCGGATGGGCCGCATCTATCACGCCATCAAGCGCGACCCGAACCGCCGCGCCTGGCGGGACACCGCCCTCACGCCGGTCGCGGACGACGACACGGAGACGCTCGGCATCTTCCAGAGCGGCGAGGCGAAGGCCTATGTAGAGCGCGAACGGAAGCTCGCCCGGATCCGCACCGGAGCCGCCTGACGGCGCCCCGTCCGCCGCGGTCTCGGGCTCACCTGCAGAGGCCCGATGATCAAGCTCTACGCCTGCACCGCCGACACGCTCGCCAGTTGCGAGGTTTCGCCCGGCGCCATCCGGGCGGCGGCCTGGATCGACCTCGTGCAGCCGACGGCCGAAGAAGCCGCGCTCGTGGAGGCGGCGCTCGCGCTGAAGGTGCCGACGGCCGAGCAAATGGCCGAGATCGAGGTTTCCTCGCGCCTCTATCGCGTCAACGACACGCTCTACATGACCGCGACCCTGCTGTCGGCCGCGGACACGCCGAACCCGGTCGGCGCGCCCGTCACGTTCGTGCTGGCGCCGTCGCGGCTCATCACGGTCCGCCACGTCGATCCGCGGCCGTTCCAGTCCTTCGTGTCCATCGCCGGCCGCCCCGGCTCGGGCCAGACCGGCGCCGAAACCGCCTTCACCGGGCTCCTCGACGCGATCATCAACCGCCTGGCGGACGTGCTCGAAATCGTGGGCGCGGAACTCGACACGCTGTCCGGCAGCATCTTCGAGCACAGCCACATCAGGGCGCAGGACCGCCGTGACTTCGAAGTGATCCTGCGCCAGATGGGGCGGAAGGGCGATCTCACTTCCAAGATCAGGGAATCGCTGGTGAGCCTCGGCCGGCTCATCACCTTCGCGAGCGCCGCAACCGGGCCGGAGGTGACGAAGACGATGCGCGCGCAGCTGAAGACGATGGCGCGCGACGTCGCCTCGCTGGCCGATCACGCCGCCTTCACCTCGCACAAGATCAACTTCCTGCTCGACGCGACGCTCGGCCTGCTCAACATCGAGCAGAACGCCACGATCAAGATCTTCTCGGTCGTGGCGGTGATCTTCCTGCCGCCGACGCTGATCGCCTCCATCTACGGCATGAACTTCGACTACATGCCGGAACTGCACTGGCTGGTGGGCTATCCGCTCGCCGTCGTCATGATGATCCTCTCGTCCGTCCTGCCCTACTGGTACTTCAAGCGCCGCGGCTGGCTGTGAGCCGCAGCGCGGCGTGGTTGGTACTTTTGGTTGTATCATAACAATAGATTTATCAGTGGTTGCATATCGTGGTACTTTCCTCCCGCGGCTCGCAGAAGCCGAGGGAGGACAGTCATGAGACATGGCTTCGTTTCGACGCGGGGCATGAACGCCCCGCATTCGCGCTACTACAATTCCGGGCGTTTCGGCCGGCTGTTCCCGACCCTTCCCCCGCAGGGCGACGTGCAGGACCGCTCCATGGTCGAGGCGCTCCTCAAGGTGGGCGACCTCGAGGACCGGGGCGGGATCATGGACCCTGGCGATGGCGACAATCCCGACAACCCGGCCATGTCGGCCGGGATGACCTTTCTCGGCCAGTTCCTCGACCACGACATCACGTTCGACCCGACCTCCAGCCTGGAGCGGCAGCAGGACCCGGAGGCGATCACCAACTTCCGCACGCCCGCCTTCGAGCTCGACAGCGTCTACGGCTCGGGTCCAGGCGCCTCTCCGCACCTCTACGACCGGATCGTCGACGACGGCCGGACGAAGGTGCTCGTGGAGGCGATCCCCGGCTCCGACGGGGCGAGCGCGGACGGCACGGTGCGCTTCGACCTCCCGCGCAACAGCCAGGACCGGGCGCTCATCGGCGATCCGCGCAACGACGAGAACCTGATCATTGCGTAGCTCCACCTGGCGTTCCTGAAGTTCCACAACGCCATCGTCGACGAGCTCCGCAACGCAGGTGCCTCGGACCCGGACATGCTCTTCGCCGAGGCGCAGAGGCTCGTGCGCTGGCATTATCAGTGGATCATCGTGCACGAGTTCCTGCCCGCGACCGTCGGGCAGGCGATGCTCGATTCCGTGCTGAACGAGCCCTGCCAGATCTACGACTGGGACAACCTGCCCTTCATCCCGGTGGAGTTCTCGGTCGCCGCCTACCGTTTCGGCCACAGCCAGGTCCGGCCGCGCTACCTCGCCAATTTCGGCCCGCCGGGAGGGCCGCCGTTCGGAGCGCCCATCTTCGATTTCGGGCTCGATGCGGAGGACAAGGATCCGGAGGACTTGCGCGGCGGCAAGCGCGCGGCGCGGCGCTTCATCGACTGGCAGGGCTTCTTCGACTTCGACGGACAGAGTGCAACCCGCAACAAGGAGATCGACACGACGCTCTCGACCGCGCTGTTCAAGCTCCTCGGCATCCCCGAAGGCCAGCAGCGATCGCTCGCCCAGAGAAACCTCCTGCGCGGTCTGGCCTTCGGGCTCCCGTCCGGCCAGTCGGTCGCACGCCATCTCGGGCTCGAACCGCTCACCGCCGCGGACCTGGCGGACATCGGCGCCGTCGACCTGCGCCTCGCCACCGCAACCCCGCTCTGGTTCTACATCCTGCGCGAGGCGAAGGTGCAGGGCGAGGGCCGCCGTCTCGGCGAGGTCGGCGGGCGGATCGTCGCCGAGGTCTTCGTCGGGCTCCTGAAGGGCGACCGCAGCAGCTACCTCCGGCAGCACCCGAATTGGCGGCCGGAAGGCGGCTCCTTCGCCATGGCCGATCTCCTCAGGAAGGCCGGCGTCGTCGGCGCGAGACCGGCGGCGGCGGCCGGGGGGGGCCGGCGGCGCCGGTCCGGGCGTGCCG
>JAEZEK010000100.1 GCA_023417735.1 Pseudomonadota bacterium
CGGCCGCGCCCTCGCCTCGACCTCGCTCACCTTCGTCTCGGCGGCGGCGCTCGCGGGCGGCCTCCCCGCCCGGCTCGGCGTGGCGAAGCCGCTCGTCGCGGTGGAGAACACCCGCGGCATCGGCAAGAAGGACATGGTGCTGAACGACGCGACGCCGCTGATCGAAGTCGATCCGGAGACCTACGACGTCCGGGCCGACGGCGAACTGCTGGTCTGCGAGCCGGCGGAAACGCTGCCGATGGCGCAGCGCTACTTCCTGTTCTGAGCGCGCGATGCTGCGCGCCACCGCCATCGTCCGAAGGCCCGACGTGAAGGCGCTGCAGGTCGCCGACCGGATCACCCTCGACCATGCCGAGCGCCACCGCCGCCGGGTGGTCCTGACGGCCGACCGCGGGCTCGCCTTCCTGCTCGACCTGAAGGACGCGGACGTCCTGGAGGAAGGCGACGCGCTGCGGCTCGAGGACGGCCGGCTCGTCGCCGTGCGCGCGGCGCCGGAGCGGCTCGTCGAGATCACGGCCGACACCCCCCTGCACCTGATGAGGATCGCCTGGCATGTCGGCAACCGTCACGTCCCCTGCGAACTGACCGAGACCGCGCTCTACATCGCCGAGGATCACGTGCTGGCGGAGATGGTGCGGGGCCTCGGCGGCGCCACGCAGGTCGTGGAGCGGCCGTTCCGGCCGGAGCGCGGCGCCTATGGCCACGGTCACGCGCATGGCCATTGAAGGCTCCGCGCTCCTGCCGCTCCTCGCCTGGCTGTCGCCGTCCTATCCGGTCGGCGGCTACGCCTATTCGCACGGCCTGGAATGGGCTGCGGAGAGCGGCGAGGTGACGGACGAGGCGAACCTCGCCGCCTGGCTCTCCGATTTCCTGCACTTCGGCGCCGGGCGGAACGACGGCATCCTGTTCGCCCATGCGCATCGTGCCGCCGCGGCGGGGGACGCAGATGCGCTCGCGGCGGCCAACGAGCTGGCGCTCGCGCTTGCGCCATCGTCCGAGCTCCATCTCGAGACCAGCCAGCAGGGGACGAGCTTCGTCGCCGCCACCCGCGCCGCCTGGCCGGCGCCGGCGATCGGGCAGCTCGCGCCGGCTGGTGCGGTCGCCTATCCCGTCGCGGTCGGTCTCGCCGCCGGCGCCCACGATCTGCCGCTCGGGCCGGCGCTCGAAGGCTTCCTGTTCGCGCTCGTGCAGAACCTCGTCTCCGCCGCAATCCGCCTCGGCGTGGTCGGCCAGACCGGCGGCATCCGCGTCGCTGCCGCGCTCGCGCCCGCGATTGCAACAGTCTCGGCCGAGGCCCGGAACCTCACCCTCGACGAGGTCGGCGGCTCGACCTTCCGAGCCGACCTCGGCTCCTTCCTCCACGAAACGCAGTACTCGAGGCTCTTCCGCTCATGACCAGCAGCCATGGCCCGCTCCGCGTCGGCATCGGCGGCCCCGTCGGCTCCGGCAAGACGGCGCTGATGGAGGCGCTCTGCAAGGCGTTCCGCGACCGCTACGACCTCTGCGCCATCACCAACGACATCTACACCAAGGAGGACGCACGCCTCCTCATCGTCGCCGGCGCGCTCCCGGTCGAGCGGATCATGGGCGTCGAGACCGGCGGCTGCCCGCACACCGCCATCCGCGAGGACTGCTCGATCAACCTCGCCGCGATCGCAGCGATGCGCGCGCGCTTCCCGGACCTCGACCTGGTGCTGATCGAATCCGGCGGCGACAACCTCGCCGCGACGTTCTCGCCCGAGCTCGCCGACCTCACGATCTACGTCATCGACGTGGCGGGCGGCGAGAAGATCCCCAGGAAGGGCGGCCCCGGCATCACCCGCTCCGACCTCCTCGTCGTCAACAAGACCGACCTCGCGCCGATGGTCGGCGCCGACCTTTCCGTGATGGAGGCGGACACCCGCCGCATGCGCGGCGAGCGGCCCTACGTCTTCGCCAGCATCCGCGGCGGCGTCCGGCCGCCGGCTTCTTGAGGGCTTCTCAGCTCTTGGGCTTGCAGGCGGTTTCGAACTTGGTGATGGCCGGGCCGATGCCGGAGAGGGAGATGGCCTGCTTGGCGCCCTTCACTTCGATGGTGAGGGTGCCGGAGGCCTTGGTGAGCGCCTTGACGTCCGTCATCTGGGCCGGCGCCTCCACATTCACCGCGTCGCCTTCCTCCATGGCCACCGCCTTGCCGGGGTAGCTCTTCTTCATGCTGCCGGTGCTCAGCACGATGGCGGTCTGGGCGCCGCGCGTCAGATCCTTCGAGCCGATCATGGACTGGACGGTGATGGCGGACCCGTCCTTCTGGCAGAGGAAGAAGATCGCGGCCTTGTCGCTGTCGGGCACGCCGTACACCAAAGCGGCGGTGTCTTCGCTGTCCTGGATGTGCCAGATCATCTTTTCCGCCGGCTTCTCATGCGCGGGCGCGGCGATGGCCGGGGCCGAGACGACAACCAGGGCGGCGGTAGCGGCGAGAACGGAACGGAGCATGTCAGGGTCCCTTTTGCGGCGGCGGATCATACCGGCTCGATCCAAAAGGGAAAGATGCCTGCCTGCCGTAAAGTTACCTGCGGTCGGCCGGCGCGGGCATGGCCGTGAGGCAGACGCGGCGGAAGTCCGGCAGCTTGGCCTTGGCTCCGGCGAGCGGATAGGTCTCGGTGGCGCCGGGCAGGCGCACGACGAGATTGTCCGCGTCCGAGAAGAGGTCGAGAACGCGGCCGTCCAGTGCGACCGCCGCTTCCACCACCACCTTGCCTTCGGCTGAACCCCGGAAGGCGGACGCGGCCAGCTCCAGATGCCGCTTGCCGGCGGCGAGGGAGAGGGCGACGCCGTCGCCTGCCTTCACCTTGCCAGAGGCCACTTC
>JAEZEK010000128.1 GCA_023417735.1 Pseudomonadota bacterium
GTCGGCCGCCGTGGCGTTCAGCGCCGCCTCGCGGGCAAGGATCGGCTCCAGCAGAATGCGCGCCCGCATCACCTCGCCAGGATTGGTGCGGCTGGTCAGCGTGCCGATGTCGTTTTCATCGACCGGGCGCTGGCCGATGAACGTGCCGCGCCCGACATGGCGCCAGATCTCCCCGCGCGCCTCCAGGTCGGCCAGCATCCGCCGGAGCGCGGTGCGCGGAACGCCGAGCGCCAAAGCGAGCTCGCGCTCCGGCGGCAGGCGGTCGCCCGCGCCGAGCCTCTCGGCCGCGATGTAGGTCCGCAGCAATTCCGATCGGACCGCCATGGTCGTCACCTCTACCGGCCTTTCGAAGGCCGAACCAAATGCGCAACCATTGTAAGCACGGTTGACACCAATTTCAAAATGGTTGAGTTCAGGGCCAGCCAGGAGGTCATCCATGAAGCTCGCAACCATCGCCGTCGGAGGACGGCAGACACCCGCCGTTGCGCTCGCCGACGGCCGCTACGTCGATCTCTCGACCGATTCCGGCCTGCCGCAGACGCTGATCGCGCTGATCGAGGGCTGGGACCGGCATCGCGCCGCCGTCGAGGCCCTCGTCGCGTCCGGCAAGGGCGTGATCGGCCCGGACAAGGTGCGCCTTCTCGCGCCGATCCCGCGGCCCGCCCGCAACATCATGTGCGTCGGCAAGAACTATTACGACCACGCCCACGAGTTCCACGGCAGCGGCTTCGATTCCTCGGGCGGCGCCCAGGCCGTGCCGCCGCTCCCCGTCATCTTCACCAAGGCAACCAGCTCCGTCATCGGTCCGAACGACCCGATCCCGGCCTGGCGCGACTTCACCAATTCGCTCGACTACGAGGTCGAGCTCGCAGTGGTCATCGGCAAGGGCGGCGCCGGCATCACGAAGGCGAACGCCTTCGAGCACGTCTTCGGCTATATGATCCTCAACGACGCCACCTCGCGCGAGTTCCAGAAGAAGCACCAGCAATGGTTCCTCGGAAAGAGCATCGACGGCTTCTGCCCGATGGGGCCGTGGCTCGTGACGGCCGACGAGGTGCCGGACGTGACCGCGATGCGCGTGTCCACGAAGGTCAACGGCGAGACGCGCCAGGACGCGAGCGTCGCCGACCTCATCTTCGACATCCCGACCCTCATCGAGACGATCTCGGCCGTCATCACGCTGGAGCCGGGCGACATCATCGCGACCGGCACGCCCGCCGGCGTCGGCCTCGGCTTCAACCCGCCGAAATACCTGAAGCCGGGCGACGTCGTGACGATGGAGATCACCGGCCTCGGCGTCCTGGAGAACCCGATCGAGGGCAAGGCGGCCTGAGCGCCGCGCCCGAGACGCAGTCGAAGAAAGCGGCGGCCGCCCTTCGGGGCGGCCGTTCCTATTCCGCCGCCTCGCGGAAGCCCGGCGCTGCCGGCAAGCCTTCCGGCTCCGGCCCGCCGAACGCCCAGTCGAGGAGCTCGACCGTGTGGACGATCGGGATCCGGGTGCCGGCGCCGATCTGCGTCATGCAGCCGATGTTCCCGGTCGCGATCACGTCCGGCACGACGCTCTCGATGTTCCTGACCTTGCGGTCGCGCAGGCGCGTCGCGATCTCCGGCTGCAGGATGTTGTAGGTCCCGGCCGAGCCGCAGCACAGATGCCCCTCCGGCACGTCGCGCACCACGAACCCCGCCTTCTCCAGGAGGATCCTCGGCTGGAACAGGATGCGCTGGCCGTGCTGCATCGAGCAGGCCGAGTGGTAGGCGACGATCAGGCCCGAGGCGTTCTCCGGCACCGGCAGGTCGATGCCCGCGAGGTATTCCGTGACGTCCTTGGCGAGCGCTGAGACCCGGCGCGCCTTTTCCGCATAGAGCGGGTCGAGCGCCAGCATGTGGCCGTAATCCTTGATCGTCGTGCCGCAGCCCGAGGCGGTGATGACGATCGCGTCGAGCCCCTCGCCCTCGATCTCGCGCGTCCAGGCGTCGACATTGGCGCGCGCGAAGGCGAGCGCCTGCTCCTCCCGGCCCATGTGATGGACGATCGCGCCGCAGCAGCCCTCGCCCTTCGGCAGCACGACCTCGACGCCGAGCCGGTTGAGGAGCCGGGTCGCGGCTTCGTTGATGCCCGGGTCGAGCACCGGCTGCGCGCATCCCGAGAGCACCGCCACCCGCCCGCGCCGCGCCCCCGCGGCTCCGATCACCGCGCCCTGCCCGGCCGGCGACCGGCCCGAGAAGCGCCCCGGCGCGAGCCGCAGCATGGCGGCCATCCGCCTGAAGGGACCGCCGAGCGCGTCGAGCGCCGGCGCGAGCGGCCGCGCGAAGAAGGCGCCCGCGAGCGCCAGCCGGAACCGGTTGCGGTAGGGCAGCACGGCCGCGAGCAGGTCGCGCACGAGCCGGTCGCCGATCGGACGGCGGTAGGTGTTCTCGATGTGCGTCCGCGCCTGGTCGACGAGGTGCATGTAGTCGACGCCGGACGGGCAGGTCGTCATGCATGAGAGGCAGGAGAGGCAGCGGTCGATGTGGAGCGCGACCTCGGCCGAGGCCGGCCTGTCGTTCTCCAGCATCTCCTTGATGAGGTAGATGCGCCCGCGCTGGCTGTCGAGCTCGTTGCCGAGCTCGACATAGGTCGGGCAGGTCGCCGTGCAGAACCCGCAATGCACGCATTTCCGCAGGATCGCGTCGGCCTCGCGGATGCGCGGGTCGGCGAGCTGCTCGGGGGAGAAATGGGTCTGCATCTGTCCTACTGCCCCGCCGCCATCCGGCCGGGATTGAGAATGCCGTTCGGGTCGAACTGCTCCTTCAGCCGCCGGGAAAGCGCGGCGAGCGGCGCCGGCTGCGGCTGGAACGGCGGGACCGCGGCCCGGAGCGCCGCGCTGCCGCGC
>JAEZEK010000129.1 GCA_023417735.1 Pseudomonadota bacterium
GCACCGAGCCCCTGACCGTCGGCAGCCGCTCGACCCGCACATCGCTGCGCGGCATCGCCTGCAGCAGCCCATGCGTGTAGGGGTGGCGCGGCCGGAGGAGGACGCTCTCCACAGGACCCTCTTCCACGATCTGGCCGGCATACATCACGAGCACCCGGTCGCAGGATTCCGCGACCACGCCGAGGTCGTGCGTGATGAGCAGGACGCTCATCGCGAACTGCTCCTTCAGCTCGAAGAGGAGGTCGAGCACCTGCGCCTGGATCGTCACGTCGAGCGCGGTCGTCGGCTCGTCCGCGACGAGGACGCTCGGGCCCCCGCTCAGCGCCATGGCGATGGCGGCACGCTGCGCCATGCCGCCGGAGAACTGGTGCGGGTAGTCGTGGATGCGCTGTGCCGCGTTCGGGACGCCGACCCGGTCCAGGAGCGCGATGATCGTCTTCATCGCAGCGGCCCTGTCGAGCCCCTTGTGGAGGCGCAGCGGCTCTGACAGCTGCTCGCCGACGGTGTGGACTGGCGAGAGGGAGGCGATCGAATCCTGGAAGATCATCGAGATCTCGGCGCCGCGGAGGCGGTTGAGCTCGCGCTCCGACAATGCCGTCAGGTCGATCTGGCCCAACCGGATCGCGCCGCCGGTGATCTGGCCGGGTGCCGGCAGCAGGCCCATGATCGCCAGCGCCGTCATCGACTTCCCGCTGCCCGACTCGCCCACCAGGCCGACCATCTCGCCGCGGTTCAGCGAGAGGCTGACGTCGGACAGGATCTCGACGGGCGGGCGGTCTTCGGCGGGAAAGGCGACGCTGAGGCCGTCGACCTCGAGGTTGACGTGCGGCCGGTCGGCGCGGCTGCTCGCCGGCAGTGCCGGAGCCGGCCGCCGCGCCGCGCCCGGACTGGCCGCTCTGGCGATGGTCTGCTTCCCGGCGAGCGCGTCGCGAAGGCCGTCGCCGGCGAAGTTGAAGACGAGGACGGCGAAGATGATGGCCAGGCCCGGCGGCAGGGCCATCAGCGGGTAGACCGACTGGTAGCGCCGCGCTTCGTCCAGCATGCCGCCCCAGTCGACGGTCTCCGCGTCGAGGCCGAGCCCGAGGAAGGTCAGGCTCGTGATGATGGTGATGGCTGAGCCGAGCATGATCGCCGCTTCCACGATCACCGGCCCGGCCACGTTCGGCAGGATCTCCCGGAACAGGATGTGCGGCGTGGACATGCCGGCGACGCGCGCCGCGTCGATGTAGAGAAGCTCCCGTTCGCGCAGCGCGAGCGCGCGGGTCACGCGCACGAGGATGATGGCGAAGACGATCGCGACCGCGAGCGAGGTCTGGTTGGCGCCGCGGCCCAGGATCGCGATCATGGCGAAGGCGAAGATCAGCGAGGGGATGGACTGCAGGATGTCCGTCGCACGCATCGCGAGGCGGTCCCACCAGCCGCCGAAGAAGCCGACCAGCAGGCCGACGGGAACGCCGACGGCCATTGCGAGGGCGACGGAGATCGTGGATGTCCACACCGCCGTCCGCGTGCCGTAGAGGACGCGCGAGAGGACGTCCCGGCCGAGGTCGTCGGTGCCGAACCAGTGCGCCCATGACGGGCCCTGATGGCGGCTGACGATGTTGGCGAAGTTCGGGTCGTACGGCGCGAGAACGGGCGCGAAGATCGCCAGGAGGATGAGGATCGCTACGCCGATGAAGGCGGCGACCGTCGCCGGCTCCCGGATCATCTTCCCGAGGACGCGGCTTGCCGGCCGCGCCCGGCCGGCGCTTTCCGCAACGTCCTCCACTGCCGTGCTCGTCATTGCGGGCGCACCCGCGGGTCGAGCAGGCCGAGGCCGATGTCCACGAGGAGGTTGATCGTGATGAGGAGGGCGGCGACCACGAGGATTGCCCCCTGCAGCATCGGGAAATCGCTTGAGATCACCGAATCGACCATCAGCGTGCCCAGGCCGGGCAGGATGAACACCTTCTCCATGACCGCGCTCGTCGCGACGAGCAGCGCCACCTGCACGCCGATCATCGGCAGCACGGGCAGAAGCGCGTTCTTCAGGACATAGCGGCGGACGATGCGGCCGCGCGGCGTCCCCCGCGCGCGCGCCGCCTCGACGAACGGCGCGTTCATCACGTCGATCACGGCACAGCGCATGTGCCTGCCGACCACCGCGATCCCGTGCAATGCGAGCGAGAAGGCCGGCAGCAGCATGCACTTCAGCCAGGCGGCGGGATCCTGGGTGAGCGGGACGTAGCCGGCCACCGGGAGGATCCGCCAATGCACCGCGAACACCACCCCCAGCATCAGGGCCAGCCAGAAGCTCGGCGTGGCGAGCGCCAGCGACACGGCCGACGTGACCAGGTTGTCGACCCAGCTGTTCGGCCGAAGCCCCGCCATGAAGCCGAGGCCGAGGCCGAGGGTGACGACGAAGAAGGTGCCGACCGCGAGCAGCGACAGGCTGACCGGCAGCCGCTCCACGATGGAATCGGCGACCGGGCGATGGGTGAAGAAGGAGGTCCCGAAGTCGCCCTGCAGGATTCCGCCGAGCCAGTTGACGAACTGCACGGGCATCGGGAGGTCGAGGCCGAGCTCGCGCCGCTTGGCCTCCACCGCCGCCGGGGCCGCGCCGTCGCCGAGCGCCAGCACGACCGGGTCGGTCGGCGAGAAGTGGATGAGCAGGAAGACGAAGCCCGCCGCGAGCAGCATGGCGATCAGCGCCATCCCGGCCCGAAAGAGCACCAGCCGCGCCACGTTCCCGCCGCTCCTGCCGCCGCCTCGCCTCTCCCCCTATCGCGCGTCGACGAGCTCGACCTCGTTGTAGCGCAGCGTGGACGGCTCCATGATCGTCGTCGGCAGGTCCTTGACCCGCTCCGGATTGTACGCCCAGTTGTGGGTGGTGAGGTAGAAGTTGCAGTCGAGGGCGTGATCCTCGATGTACTTCATCATCTCCTGCCAGATCTTGTCCTGCGCCTCGAGGTCGCTCTCGGCGAGCGCCCGCTCCACGATCGCGTCGAGCTCGGGCACGGCTGCCTTGAACGGGTTGCCGACGCCCTCGGCGCCGAAGCGGAACTGGTAGTAGTCGAGCGGGCCGACGCTTTCGGTGGCGCTCGTGTTGAGCTGCATCGGGTACCGGTTGGACTGGTAGTAGGTGAAGTACTGGCCCGCATTCATCATCTGCGGTTCGACGCTGACGCCGATCTGGCGGAGGTACTGCGCCACCAGGGTGACGGCGGTCTGGTTGCCCGTGAACATCGGCAGCGTGATCGAGATCTTCGGGTTTCCGGCCTTGGCGAGGTATTCCTTCGCCAGCTCGGGATCGTAATGGTAGCCCTTCAGGTCGGGGTTGTGGCCCGGCTGCCCTTCCAGGAGGCGCTGCGACACCGGTTGCGCGAAGCCGTCGAACGCGCCCTCGGCGATCGCGTTCATGTCGGCCGCGTGGCAGACGGCCTTGCGAACGTTCTCGTCCTTGAAGACGTCGTTCCTGTCGAGCAGCAGGAAGTGCTGCACCAGCGTCGGGGTGGACACCACTTCGAGGCCCGCCCCCTTCGCGGCTTCCACGATCGAGGTGCCGATCTCGGCGGCGTCCACGAGCCCGCTCCGCAGCGTGTTCAGCGCCACGTTCCGGTCCTGGATGACGTGCACCACGATCGACTCGACGCCGACATCCTCCGGCGCCCAGTAGTCCTTGAAGTAAGTGAACACCTCCTTGGCGCTCGGCTGGGAGGCGTTCATGTCGTAGACCCACGGGCCGGTGCCGTTCGCCTTGTCCCAGCTCTCGGCGTCGATCGTCGCAGGGGCGACCATGAAGGCGCCGCGCGTGGCCAGTCGCTGCGCCATGCTCGGGGTCTGGCGGCTGAGCTTCAGCGTCACGTGGGTCGGGTCGTCGACGACGACCTCGGCCACCGTATCGAAGCTGTTCGCCCACTGCGTGCCCGAACTCTTGATCCATTCGATGTTCTTCTTCACCGCATCGGCATCGAACGGGCTGCCGTCGTGGAAGACGACGTCGGGGCGCAGCGTCAGCTTCATTTCCGTCGGCGACAGCGACCACTCGGTGGCCAGGCCCGGTTCCAGCGTGATCCCGTCCGCCGCCGTCTTGATCAGCGTCTCGTAGACGATGCCCGTGTATGTCCGGTTGGGCTTCACCAGCGGATTCCAGTTGTTCAGCTGGATCGCCGTACCGTAATTGAAAGTTCCCGCCGGCTCCGCCATGACGGGCGCCACAGCCGACGACGTCAACAGGCATGCCAGAGCGAAAGCGCGTCCGAGCGTCATCTTGTTCTTCATCATGGGTCCGGTCCGGGTCCTGTTGCGAGGGTTGAAACGGCGAAGACCGAAGTGAACTGTGGGCACGTGCTCCCGGTCTGCGGCAGTACTCCGCTCGGAGCTTTGCAGGCGGGGTCGGGCGGCGCAAGTCTTTGCTTTCATGGAAACAGTTTTAGCTCCGCGATGTAAATGAGCGGCCCTGCTCGCGTTGCGCGGGCATTCGGTCCCCCCGCCCGCATCCCCCGGTCGCATCGGCGAATGGCCGTCGCGGCTCCCCGCAACGCCGATGCCCGTCGCAGGCCTCCGCGATTGCTGCGCTCACGCCGCCTTGCGGAAGCGCCGGAGGGTGCCGCCATGCATCACCGAGCCGGGGAGCTGCCGGCCGAAGATCCGCTCGGCGAGGTGCCCGACCTCGATCAGGCGGTCGAGATCGATGCCGGTCTCGATGCCCAGTTCCTCGCACAGGAAGACGAGGTCCTCCGTGCAGATGTTGCCGGCCGCCCCGGCATGGCCGGCAAACGGGCAGCCGCCGAGGCCGGCGACCGCCGTGTCGTAGTTCGTCACGCCCATCTCGAGCCCTGCGAAGGCGTTCGCGACCGCCATGCCGCGGGTGTCGTGCAGGTGGAGTATGATCTCGAGCTGCGGATAAGCCTCCTGCACCGCGCCGACCGTCCGGCGGATGTGCATCGGCGTCGCCCAGGCCATCGTGTCGGCGAGGCGCACCTCCTTCGGCGCGAGGTCGTGCGCGGCGGCGATGTCGAGCGCCTGGCCGATCGCCTCGATCACCCGGGCCGTCGGGATGTCGCCCTGGAAGTTGCAGCCGAAGGCGGCCATCACGCCTATCCCCGTCACCGGGACGCCGGCGGCCTTGTACACCTCCATCTGGGCGTGCTCGTTGGCGATGTTGGTGGCGAAGTCGGTGCGCTGGTTGCGCATCAGGAACGGCTCCGAGGCGCAGATGCGGATCGAGCCGGCGACCGTCAGTCTGTCGCGATGGGCGAGCGCGCGCTCGAAGCCCTTCGCGTTGAGCCACAGCGCCGTGTACGCGACGCCGTCGCGCCTGGCGAAGCCGTCGACGACGGCATCGGCATCCGCCCAGCCCGGGACGTGCCTGGGGCTCACGAACGAGGCGACCTGGATGTGCTTCACGCCGGTCTCCGAGAGCGCGTCGATGAGCTCGATCTTGTGCGCCGTCGGGATCGGCGCCTTCTCGATCTGGAACCCTTCGCGAGGGCCTTCCTCGTTGATGTGCACGTGCTTGGGCAATCCCGTCATGGTCCTTCCTCTCCTCTGATCGGTGCGGCGCGCGACGTTCGCGTCAGCCGTGAATCGAGCGGTGCTTGGGGGCGGTCCGGGCTCACGGCCCATGCAAGCCGCGCCCGAGGCCCCTTCGCGCGGGCGTTCAGTGCAGATCCGCCCAGTAGTGAAGCCCGTCGGTGACGCAGCGCGAGACGCGCCGCTCGACCGGGGTGCCGTCGAGCGCATAGGCGGTGCGGTCGATCAGGAGGAGGGGCGTCGCCGCCGGGCAGCCGAACGCGGCCGCATCCGCCTCGGTCGCCGCCACGGCCTTCACCCTCTCCTCCGCACGTCCGACGGTCGTCCCGTAGCGGGTCGCGTAGAGCGAATAGATGCTGTTCGGCAGCGTCTCGATCTCGTCGAGGCCGGGAAAGCGCGCGACCGGGAGATAGAGCTTCTCCACGATCACCGGCCGGCCGTCGAGGTCGCGGGTCCGGTCGCCCTCCCAGACCTCGTCGTCCGAGCTCAGCCCCCCCCGCCCCGCC